>JBDRJJ010000066.1:0-4614 GCA_043815135.1 Microcaldota archaeon
GAAATCCATACGCACCAAAAAAACACAGCTCGTCGGGGAGAAGGAGTTCTTCAATGTCGATCTTCCGGAAGGGGACTACGTGCTAAAGATAGAGGACGAAACGGGTTACGTTTACGCCCAGTCTTTTCTGCATGTGCCAAAAATCACGATTACCGATGAAAGGCTAGATTTCATAAACGGGGTGTTCACTTTCCTTGCCCTTGCGGACGGAAGGATAATTCCGGCTAACATCGAGATAAAGAACATCTCCATTTCGCTGGACGGACAGCAGAACACGAGTCTTAATACTACGATGTGGGGAGACGGGCATCACAGGGCGCTATATCGTTTTGATGGGGCCATTCCAGAAGGCGACCATGTAATCACCATTCAGTTAGGGAAAAATTCTTGGAAGCTTGAGCGAACTTTCATTAGAAAAAGAGAATGGTATGACAACCCGCTTTACCAAGGAGCGCTAGTCGTAGTTGTCGTCCTGTTCGCAGTGGGCATGCTGATTCAGAGACCTGAAACGGCAACATTCCAGATTGATGTCCCGGATTTCCCGCCTCTCTCAAAAACAAAAGTACCCATATCGCGGGAGCAGTCCTGCGAGATATTCGAGCTCGTAAACGCGGACTATCGATGGAAATACATGCCGCTGAGACATGGTGAAATCAAAAATGGATTCCGGAAGCTCTCCTACAAGGGCAGGCCGATATTAGTGAGCGACTACAACCTTGAGCGAGTCCTTGACCAGCTGGTGGAAGAAGGATTCATAAAGAAATCCCTTGATTTTTATGGTCTTTCTTCCTGGGTTTCAGAATCAAACAAGAGCATGGAGTACCTAGCGGTTTTCCGTTCACTTCGCGATACATTCCTCAATATGTCGATTCATTTTACTGAGTTCGGGGAGCGAGCAGACTGCGATCTTGTTGCTTCGGCTCATGAGAAGTATTATATACACATATACTCCGGCGAAGAGACTGCCACTAGAGCACTCTTAACGCTCTCGAAGGGAAAGAGCATCATTGTGTTCAAGAATATGGACGGGGTAGACGCCTTCCTTAGGGGACTTTCTTCAACAAACAAGGCGATGATTGTTGCAAAGCTCTACATCTACAACGAAAACCTTTTTGTCGCTACTCCCTCGGATATTGATAAGATTATCAAGTAACTTTCAGCGCTGGGATTGCTTGGCCTTTTCGTAAATTCCGATAAGCCTCTCGGAGCATCTTTCAACTGAATAGTTTTCCGCCGTATTCCGCGCAGCCCTCTTCGCGCTTTCCCCCATGCGCATGGCTTTAATCAGTTTTTCAGCGCAATCATCAGGGCTGTCCGGGTCAAATAAGTAGCCATTCACTCCGTCCTTGACTAATTCTTTTATGGCCAAATAATTTGCACCCGCAACGGGTTTTCCGCAAGCCATTGCTTCAAGGGCGACTAGGCCCTGCGTTTCAAATTTCGAGGGGAACGCGAACACGTCTGAAGCTGCGTAATAGCTCGGCAGATGGTCCCGGTTAAGATAGCCCCTGAAAACAAATAGGCTCTCCACATCGGCTTTTTCAACGAGGCCCCTGTAATACGCAAGAGCCGGCCCCATGCCGGCAACTAGGAACACCGACTCCGGAATCTCCTCTTTGACTATTAGGGAGGCATTTATCAGTACACCCAGGTTTTTTTCTTTCACGAGCCTGCCTATGTGGAGTATTACTTTCTTATCCTGAAGCCCGAGTTTCTCTTTCACCCAGGTTCCATCGACTTCTGGGTTGAACTTATTGATATCGATTCCTGTTGGGACGACCTCGCTATTAACTCCATGAAGAGCAAGCACATCCCTTATAACGCCACTGGGGCTTATCACGATATTTGACTGGCAAAGGAGCCAGTGGATGTAATTCCAGGCTACGTCCTTGGTGATTCGTTTCATTGTTTTTCCACGAGCCACATAATGGACTGCCTCTGGAATGAGGGTGTGGAACGTTGTCACAAGCGGAATTTTCAGCCTTCTTGCAGTCCAGGAGGCGGCGAAGGCCATCGTAGCGGCCCCGTGGCAGTGTATGATGTCGACGCCCAGGTCGCGGACCTTTTTTTCTGAAAGAAACGGGAAGAGCGCAATCCTGTAATCGGGGTATGGCGCGAATGGAACCGATGTATGATAAAAGACGTTTGGGTCCTTGTTCTCCTCCTTTGCCTTCTTGGTGCCCGACGTGAAAACGTAAACGGTGTGGCCTTTCTTTTCCAAGTACTCGCGAGAAGTAAGAATCGACGTGACCACGCCATCCTTGTTGGGAAGGTACGTATCAGTGAAAAACGCAATCTTCATCGCTAACTCGTTACAATGACACTAATAAATCATTTTGCTTCCTTGCTCTGGATTGTGGGGTAGCTCTGCGAGCTTGATATTTCCTCGAGTTTCGTTTCTTTCATCAAACGGCTCATAGTTTTGTTATTCCCCATAGGACGAAGAGGGCTGTTATTATGAACACGAGCGGCACGGCGAGCTTCGCGACTGCGACGATTGAATTGATTGTACCCAGAAGCTCTGACGACTGCTGGGAGCCGAAAACCTTTATTTTTATTCTCTCCGTCTTCATCCCGCTTTTAACTTCAGAAAGATTCGTCTTTGCGGCCTCAACTGCTTCAATAATCCTCCGCATGAAAATCTCATCCTCTTTTCTGCCAAGCGGGTTGAGTACTCCGCTTACGGCGTTAATGCAATGCGTATCCGTAGTATAGACTTCTGCATCTACCCCGAGTTCCTTAACCGAGTCGATTATTTTCCTCCTAAACCCTGGCGTCACGCCGTTCGCGTCAAACAAGAGAATCGCGTTAAAGGCCTTTCCGACTCCGAAAACAGCGGTCTTGAGCCCCCCTTTGCCAAGTGACCCGGAAATCAAGTCGGACATGTCGTCGCAGTGAGTGCCCAATTTCATTGGAACGGGCTTGTATTTTCTGGAAAGTGCATTCTCCGCAGAATCAAGATACTCGAATCCTATCGGATCGCCCATGTAAAAGCGCGTTATCTCGCCAGTCTCTGAGTTATGGGCATCGACAACCGCGGCATCGCGCATGCCTTTTGACAGTGCCATGTACCGAATGCTCGTACCGATTGAGAAATCGATGTCCTCGGTCGTGCGCGGGGCGCGGGTAAGGCCGATGAAGCAATCGGAATTTGAGATGATGCACGTGGCCTTGCAGGTACCTGCCTTTCCTGTGAGAACGGCGCCCATGGCTTTCTCGTATTTTATGGAATCTATTGCTTTCCCCAACCCCCCCATTACTGACTCTATTTCATCACTGGAAACTGGGTTGAAGTCGTGGGTCGCTGTCCCGTGGAACACGAAAACCTCCGACCCCCTTTCGTTTGCTAGCCTCTCGGATATGAGGTAGGGGAATTCGCTTCCTCCGAGGTTGCCAAAAGGCCCGTAATGCACGCACGGGGTCACGAAGAATATTTCTCTTTCCTTGCTTCCAACTGTTCTCCTAAAGGCAAAGACGTTCACGTACGTTTCCACTTCCTCCCCAACGGATTCGAACAATCCTTCGAGCCCCTTCGATTTCCCTGACCATTGGGCCATGAAAAGGGTTGCCGCCTCAACGCCCGACACTCCGAAATTGCGCTTCATGGGTGCATCTATGAGCCAGAACAGCGCATAGAGTGCAGCAAGGAATGCAAACGCTGAGAAGTATAGTTTTAGCACAATCGCTGCCGGATCCGGGCTCACGAATATGGACTCTGAAAGAAGCAGCGCCGAAGCGTTGAAGACCAATTGCACCAGGGAAACCGTGAGGGCAGTATACCAGTGCAGGTTGAAGAAAACCCTCCCGATTACATACCATAGGATAAACGCAAAACCATACCCGAGGAACACAACCCCTGGACTTATGCCCGCTGCCCCGCCCGCCATTGCGAGTGAATAGAACAGTATATAAACAAATGAACAGGTCATCGACGTGAACAAGGATTTCTGAAGCAAGAATTTCCGCTTTATTGCAGTTGCAGCAAAGGCGGACAGTATTGCCGGAAGGGATATGAGGAGCACTCCCTTTGAGCCGAGGGTTATTAGTGAGACGAGAAAATCGATAGATGCCTCGTATGTCAACCCAAAAACTAGTGGCGACAGGAGACCGAACAAGAAGCCTATCGCGAGAAGCGCCGCAAGTGTCCTCGCCTTCGATGGCAATTTTCCTATGTATGTAGTTAGCTTTACTGCTCTCTCTTCAGAACCGATGCTCCCACCGGAGGAATTGGGCGGGGGATTGAATATAAAGCTAACTAAGGGCAGAGCTAATGGCAAACTCAGTTCTCCGCCGATACGCTTATCTCCTGGTCGCCTTCTTGGCCTCGACTACGCCCGCCGTTGCACTGCTACCGTGCTGTATCAGCTCGTGCATGTAGTACACGTTGTCGACGAACTCGGAGGCCACTTCCTTGAAGCTCCGTTTCTCCTTGACGGCAATCTTCATCAGCTCCAAGGAGATGTACCGTACTTCTGAGTTCACAGATACGGTCTCGTCTTCATACATGATGGGGGTTTATTCGACAATGAATATAAATTTTCTGTGCTCCTTTTCTAGCATGGACAAGATTTGCCCGAGATGCGGGAAAACCAGCCTGGAAAAGAAGTTCGCGGG
>JBDRJJ010000067.1:0-5488 GCA_043815135.1 Microcaldota archaeon
GGGGGACGCCCAAAGCCCTATCGCTCGATTCCGAGCAGGGAGTTGCGGAATACCAGAACGTTTTGTTCATGGAGAGGCAGTTTGAGGAGTATCTCGCGGACCTCGTGAAGAACAGGCTCGAGAGGACTATCGAGCACGGGAAGGCGCTGAAGCTCACCGACCTCATGGCTTACTTGAACGGCATTGCCGGGAACCTGTATTTTGACAGCTTCCTCTCCCTGATTCAGCAGTATTCGCTTTCGGATACGCCCATAGTTTCAAAGGGAACAGTAAAGATGAGCACAGGATTCAACCTCGCGCTTTTGGGGCAGCCGGGAACGGGAAAGACGTTTGCAACTGTGGATATTGTGATGGGAAACGCGAATGAGAGCATTCCAGCGCACGGACTCCCGGGCTTGAACAGGTACTGCGGCGGAATTACGGTCGCCCAGTTCATAAGAATCGGGCAGGCTTACCAGGACAAGAAGTTCAATTTCGTTGTCCCTGAGTTCAATGACTGGTTCAAGTACCCCGGGATGGTGGAGAACCTGAAGCAGGCGCTCGAGAGGAAGATGCTCAAGTATGAGACTGTTAATGAGACCATTGGCCCTTACAAGTTCAACTCCTTTTTTACAGTGAATTATAACACGAATGTGAGCGAGCGGGGTTATGAGGTGACTATCAGGGACCCGAACTTCAACGCAGTGGAGGACAGGATGACGTGCAGGCTCCACAAGATGTCTAAGGGGAGGTTTTTGGAAATTCTCGATTCGCTGGGCTCGCACCTTTTGGGGGACACCGTGTTCGACCCTATTCGGGTGAGGGACCACCTGGCCCTCACTTTCGCGATTCAAACCAACCACCCGCTCGTCTCGGAGCAGTTCAAGAGAAAGGACCTTTCCCTTGAGAGCGAGGTTGTGGGCGCAGTGACGGATGCGGCAAAAAAATACGTTAGCGAGATTGAGGGGGAAAGCGTCGGGTTCTCCCCCCGCCTGGTGAAGCGCACAATCCAGCTCTGCTGCTCGATGAGCCTCCTCAAGTATTTCCAGTCCGGGGAGATTATTAAACCAGGGGAGGAGGAGCTGAAATACGCCCTCCAGTTCTTCAACGAGGAAGCCCTTGTGAGGATGGGGGCCGGCAATTAGGCTTTTTTCCCGCTGATGTTGTAGATGCTCCATCGCAGATCCTTGTTCTTCTCAATTTCTCCCCCAATCTGCTCGAGAAGAGCGGATTTGAGCTTTGTGTATCTCTCGCTTCCGAGCTCGAAGTTCCCGATGGAGTTCTTGAGGTTCTTCTTGTTGAAGCAGAACATCGAGCTGTGGACATTCTCGCAGTTGTGGGAAAAATAGATGTCGCTCGAGTTGTCGCAGCTGTCCACTTCGAATGCCCTCGAGAGGCCCTTGGAATAGTAGGAGTTGATGGCGAATGCCGAGTTCCAGGCAGCGCACGAGCCGAATGTGTGCTCCGAGTGCCTGGGCCAGAAGGAATAGCCGCACTTCTTCGCATGGACGTATGCTGTTCCGCTGTAGCAATCCGAGGAGTTCGTTATTATCGCGCAGTTTATCATGTTCGAGTTCACCCCTGCAGTGGACTCGAATGAGACGAACGCGATTTTCCCCAAGAGACTGGAGAGTTCCGCTGGGTCGGCCCTGAGCTTTTCCAGTTCATCTTCCCCTATTCCCCTCTCGCTCACTTTCCTGATTTCCTGCTCTGAGACGACTCTCCCCTTTATCGGGTAAAGCCTTGCAAACCTCGAGAAATAGCCTGCCATCAGGGAGATGTTTCCGGTTATCGGGGACTTGACCCGGATTACTTCGGCATTCGGGGCGTGTTTTGAGAGAAGCTTCGTGTAGTTATCGATTCCCGAAAGCTTTCTCCCGAGCACGAGAGCGGACGTGTCCGAGAATGCCTTCTCAATTGCGGATTTGCTTTGGGTGAGTTCCCCGGAGTCGATTGGTATTCCTGTTGGAGTGCCCCTCGCCCCCCCTATCACCTCATAAAGCGAGAATATTTTCTTCTCCTTTCTTAGGATTTCGACAATTTCCGCGAGGAGCTTGCTTTTCAGTGAGAGGTATTTGTCTTTTGAAAGCTCGGTGTTCCCGATGATGTGGTTTTTCCCCTGGGCCCCGAAGGAGAACATCGCGTTGGAGCACCCGTTGAGGTTCGCACTGTAGTAGCAATCGCTTGAGAGGTAAGTCGCATGGCACTCGAAATTCCTCTTGTTCCTGTAGCCTTCCGTGCATTTTATTATGTGGCTGGATTCCGCGTCCCCGTACACTCCGAAGCAGTACTCGACGAGCTTCAGCGTGTCTGAATAAGCCGAGTATTTCGAGTCCGAGACTATTATCGAGCTGTGGATGAAGTGGCTGTCGACAACGTTGCTGCTCTCTTCCACGAACTTCGAGTTCCCGAGAACAACGCTTCCTGTGTAATAAAATCTCTCCCGGAGGGCTTCAATGACGCTGTCGATATCCTTGAGGTCGTTTATTCCCACTGGCTCGAACTCTTTTGAGAAATTAACCTCTTCCAGGCTCGCGAACCTGCATTCCTTTGAGTATTCCTTTATCCCGAGGTGAACGTTCCTTTTGTTAAAAAGGGATTGCTCCAAGCGGGGAGGGTCCACATACTCCTGAAGCCATTGCGCATAAAGAGAAAGTTCCCCAAGCTCCTCCCCCAGGACCACTTTAGTCGTGGATTTCCAGGCCCTGTTGAGTGCATTGTAAGTTTCCGAAGTCATGAGTGTATTATGTTGAAGCCCGCATTTACGCTTCTCCTGTCTTTGGTCAAATGAAAAAGTTGGACATATGCCCAAGCTTAAGCTTATATGGGACTGTCTGAGGAATAGAAACCATGGGGAAATATCTCAAGCACATCAAGGTTTCCGTGCACCACCAGGACTGCCCGACGTGCCTTGCATCCGAGAAGTTCCCTGAAATCAAGCTCGAGCAGGCGAGCGAGCCTTCGATTCTTCAAGGGAAAGGGAAGCAGAAGAACTACCAGCTGCTTTTCAATGCAGTTGCGCCGGACAGGAAGTCGCTCGAGGATTACCTTTCCTCAGTGAAAAACTCGAAAAGAGTGAGGGAAGTTGATGTCCTGAAAAGGTCGGAGAAAGAGGCGCTGTTCCTCATAAAGGTGAAGGCGACCTCGAGCTATGACACGGTGCTCAAGAGCAACGTCATTTGCACGAGCCCCGTCATGACTGAGGGCGGCTATGAGAATTATGACGTGCTATTGACTGACCCGGATGCGATGAAGAAGCTCCTGAACGAGCTTTCGGATATCGGGCAGATGAAAATTTTAAGAATCGGGGACTACCAGAAGGCGGATGAGCATGTCAGACTGACGACGAAGCAGAAGGAAGCATTGACCCTCGCCCTCGCCCAAGGATATTACAGGTGGCCGAAGAAAGTCGGTCTGGAAGACCTCGCGGCGATGCAGAACATCTCGAGAAGGTCTTTTCAAGAAAGGCTCAGGAGGGCTGAATCGAATGTTTTCCCGTACTTCTTGGAGAAATACCTGAACATCAGGAAGAAATGAGTTCGAACAGCTCTTTCTTGAAAAAATTATCGTCTTCGTACAGGTTGTTGCGGATTATTGTTGGAACGCCGGCCGCTTCGCCGGCAAGCCTGTCCACTTCATTATCGCCTATGTAGATTGCATTCTCTTTCTTCTCGTCCAATAGCTCGAGCGCCCTTAGGATTGGCTCAGGGCTCGGCTTCGGCTTTATTCCATCATCTGCAGTTATTATAGCGGAGAAGTAGTCGGAAAGCTCGAACATCACCAATTTCCTCTCCACGTTTTTCCTGTTGTCGTTCGAGACAATTGCGAGCTTGTGGGTTTTCGAGATTTTTTCAAGCGCGGACGCGACCCCCGGATTTATCTTCAGGTGCTTGAGCGGGGAGGAAAGTTTCACAGCCATTTTTTCCATCTCTTTAAGCGTCGCTTCGTCCACTTCCCCCAAAAGGCCGAGTATTATCTCTCTATCCGTCCCTCCCTGGTGGACGATTGGCTCCCGCTCCAAGGAAAAAACGAATCCCGAGTCCTCGAGAACTGTCTTGAACCTAGCTCTAGCTGCGCCCCTTGAGTCGAAAAGCACTCCGTCCATGTCGAAAAGTACTGTTGTTATCATAAGCTAGAGAATTTCCCATGATAACAATAAAAAGAATCACTATTTCTTCTTCTGCTCGATTGGGATTGCCTGCCTTTCCCCTCTCCCAGTGCCCTTTATTTTCCAAACCTGCTCCCCTTTCCCCGGTTCGGATACTGGAACGAACATCTCGCCCGTCTGGACGTATTTGACGGCAGTTTCGGAATCAGCGGTTTTTAACGAGCCTTCGGAGTAAGTGAATGACGCCTGCATCATTCTCGAGGGATCCGTGCCCATTGAGAAAAACGGCAGCCCTTGTGCGTCGTTCTTGGTGATTTCTACGACAGCCTCCTGCACTGATATTACCCTTGGTTTCGCTGCCGCCGGTCTCTCGCGGTTCTTTCCCGCTTTTTTCCTTTCGCCGGCAATTGCTTCAGGAAGCGGTTCAACTGCCTTGAAGCACCTCATGAAATACTTCATGTTCGATTGATCCTGGCTTCCGCTCGCGCTATCTGCGTTTTTTTGCTTTCCCTTAAATGACATTCAACCACTGCAAACTCACGCTGTGCCGGGAATCCTGCGGCCTGCATCCCTTTGAGGTTGCGCTCTCTGCTGCACGTTCGCCGGGCCCGCGTGGAGGACCGGGGACATCATGCCATTCCCTATCGTCATACTGCCCATCAGCTCAGTCCGCCTCATGTTCGCCTCGCCCATCCTGTTCTGCGCTTTCCTCGCTTTTTCCAGGTGAGTTTTATCGTACTTCGTTGGCTCGCCGAGGGTCGCCTTGATGATGAGCTTGAGCGCCTCGGAACTCGGGCCTTCGAACATCGTGTCTGTTGTGGCCCACTTCTTAAGTGCCGCAT
Organism: Microcaldota archaeon; assembly: GCA_043815135.1. Lineage (GTDB taxonomy): Archaea > Micrarchaeota > Micrarchaeia > Burarchaeales > JAKAKT01 > JAKAKT01. The sequence continues at coordinate 4,930 of JBDRJJ010000067.1, forward strand.
CAAGCTGGGTCTCCCCTCCCTTGTTCGCGATGTCGGTCCTCGCGCCCTGCCCAAGCGCGAATTTCACTATTGTGACGTGCTCTTTGTCGATGCTGCCGTTCAACCCGCTCACTGCCCCGTGGAGAACCGTGTCCCCGGTTCCATCCTGCGAATTCACGGGCATGCCTGTTTTCGTGATTGCATAGGCAACGCCGTTCCTGTCCCCCGTGAGGGCGTCAATCACTGCGTCCCTGACCACTTCATGCGGGTTTATTATTTTATTCCATGCCCCTGTTCCGTCTCCACTCACCTTATCACCTCAATTCTCACACGCAAACGTCTGTTTGCGGGTAGTAGTTTTCCGGCCTTGCTTGGTAAGCCCCATCGCTTTTCTGGACTGCCTTGGTTGTCTTCTCCACAGGAGTTGCATCCCCGTTCTGGTATAATGGAACTATCCTTTCGCTCGTGCCGTAGCCCACGATGTCGTTCCCGACCAAATCTATCACGAGCTTGTGGGTCGCCTCGCTCTGCCTTACCTCGTAATACTTGTCCCCTTCCTTTTTCAGGTAGACTTCGTCCT
>JBDRJJ010000068.1:0-2320 GCA_043815135.1 Microcaldota archaeon
CCAGCTTCTTCATCGGCGGGGCAATTTTCAGCGTAATCAGACCAATGATTAATTAGAATGATTTTTAAATAACCGCGCCCAATCCTATTCCATGTGGGCGAAGAGAGGACAGGCTGCTGTCGAGCTTCTGATAATACTTGCAATAGCTATGACTCTTTTGGGGGCAGTGATTGTCACCGGGAGCAGGCAGCTCAACCACGGGCAGACGATGCTTCGCCTGACGCAGGCGCGCTCTGCTGTGAATGACTTGGCCCACGCAGCGGATGTTGTCTACAAGGAAGGCGAGGGTGCTGTCAGGAAAGTCAGGGTAACGATACCCGACGGAGTTTCTCCAGATAGAGTGTTCATAGACGGAAAATTCGTGAATGTGGGAGTTTATGTGGAAGGCGGGGAGAGCGATGTCAACGCGATGAGCGTCGCGAAGCTTTCAGGCAGCCTGCCAAGCTCCCCTGGGACTTACTGGATATATGTCGGTGCGAGGGAGGGCTGCGTTGTGGTCGGGCCTGAGATTGACAAGCTCGACTGCTGAGGTAATCCTATGAGGGCCCAAGTGAGTGTTGACTTCATTATAGCCTCCCTGATTGTCATGTCTATATTCTCGGTCGCTTTTTTCATGTATGACGCCAAAACGAGAGGGGTCGGGGAGGTCTTGTCAAGCCTCGAGGCCCAGAGAGTCGGAGAGGCAGTTGCATGGGAAGTGAATGACGTGGCAAGGGGAGGGGAAGGAACGAAAGGCGAGGTGTTCCTCCCGGATGCCATTTGGGGCGAGCCGTATTATGTCACAGTTGATGGGAGATGGGTCGAGGTTGTCTGGAATCACGGGGGCTCGGAGAACAGGCTCGCAGTTCCGCTGATGACCAATGGAACGAAGGGCGGCATGTTCCCCTCAAACTCGAGAGTCGCCATGGAGAACAAAGGTGGATATGTTGAAATTTCTTAGGGGGCAGGTTTTCTCGTACGATCTCGTGTTCGCACTGATGGTAGTGGCATTCCTCCTTTGGTATTCGATAAACGCTGCGAACGCATTTGCCGAAAAAATCAGCGATGTCGAGATGAACAACAGGATGTCGGAAGTGGCGCAGTCGGCAATCCTGCAGCTCACACAGAGCCCGGGGAATCCTTCGAACTGGGAGAGCCTGGAGGTAAAGAGCATCGGAGTTGCTGAGAGCCGGGGGGTTTTGGATAGGAGAAAAATCGAGAGGCTCGCGTATCTTTCAGAGGACATGGAGAGCTACGACAAGCTGAGGGCGCTTCTCTCTTTTAATAGACAGGGAGGCGCTTACCTGTTCAGCCTGAAAATAACCGAGATTGATGGGAGAGTCGCCTATTCCGTCGGCCCCGAACCTCCTCCTGGTGCCTCAGTTGCAGCTACTTCGAAAACCATGAGCATGGACGGGAGGCTTGTAGGCGTGTCCCTGCGGGCCTGGGACATTGGAGAAGGTGTTGGCAAATGAGGGGATTTGTTTTCAGCGTAGATGCGCTCTTCGCGTCCGTAGTGTCGATAACACTCGCGATGTCGCTATTCGTGATGCTTGAAGGGATGACCGCTCAGCCTGCCAAGGCTCCGCTTGAGAGGGACTTGCTCTCAGCGCTTGAGAAGACAGGAAAGCTAGAGGAGATAGGGGGCGGGGAGCTCAAGGAGCTTTTGACAAAAAACAACCTGTGCGGGTCGCTTTCCTTTAAGAGGGATGGAATTGTTGACAAGGAAATTATCGCGTGCCCATGCAATCCAGGCGGGGAGTTTTATTCGAGCTCAAGAAGCGTTGTGAGGAATGTTCGTGGGAGCCAGGACTATCTCGTGGCTACCCTGAGGACCTGTTTGAGGGATTAGATGAAGAAAGGGTTTGTTTTCACTGTCGTGTTTTCCCTGTTCTTCCTTATGCTTATCTATTCCGCGGCTTTCTACTTAAAGATGCTCGAGGGACGGGGGGCCGCCCTTGACTCGCGCGAGGCTGCGAGGGAGGGTTATTTTGCAGATGATGTGGGGTATGACTACCTTTCAATCTGGGGGATGAAAACGAGCTTAGCGAGGGACTCGAAAGTCCACTGGACAATCGAGGACAGGATTCCGCCTGCAGGGGACATTGGAAATGTAGTGAGCGCCTACCAAGAGTTCGTTCTAAACGAGTATTCCAGGGCAAACAACATCGACGCGAAAGCAGAACTCGGGACAACAGGCGAGCTTATGCTCGAGCCCCTGGGGATTGTTTACGGGCATTCGGGCAGGAGTGACATAATCATCGAGGGAGTGATTCCAGAATATGTCGTTAAGGCGAAGCTCGCGAAAGCCTGCAGCGGGGGATGCTCCGGCGCCGGGGAA
>JBDRJJ010000069.1:0-3517 GCA_043815135.1 Microcaldota archaeon
GGTCTTTTTTGGCCAGAATGCGTTTTCGCTTAGATACTACCGCGAATATGGCCTGTTCTTCTTCAAGGTAATAACTACGACGTTCTTCCCAGCGTTTCACCTTTATTGCGAGCACGCTTTCAGGGGTAGCTTCAAAGAGAAAATCCCCCTGTCTTTCTTCCTGAATCTTTACGGCCCAACAGGGGCTTTCTGGCACCTCTACAGGTCGTTCGTTTCAATCCTCCCGCCGGGAATCCTCCGAAACGCCCTTCGCTTGGCAATCGGGAAGGCGAGCTATCCAGTCTGGGAATCTTACTGGGGCATGGACGATACGGATGTTCAAAAAAGAAGCTGGCTTTAACCTCCGAAAAGTCTCTTGGGACAGCAATCTCACTCGATTTCGGCCTTTATCTCTCTCATGCACTTTTCCGAAGCCTTTCCATTTCCATATGGATTCTTCGCCCGCCTCATCTTCTCCCCCAAATCAGAATCAAAAATCATCCTCGCACAGTAAGAGACGAGCTCGGGCTCGAGCCCCACGAGGAAATTTCCGCCAGCATGGATTGTTTCCCATCTTTCAGTCGAGTAGCGGAGAGTGAGGCAGGGGACCTTGAGCGTGATTGCCTCTTCCTGGACCCCCCCGGAATCCGTGAGCACGAGAGAGGAGTTTTTGAGAAGTGGGAGAAAGTCCAAATACCCAATCGGGTCAACAATTCTCACGTTTTTCGGGATGTTATAACTCTTTCCCTTGATGTTCTTCTTTGTCCTCGGGTGGATTGGGAATAGCACGGTTTTGCCAATATCCCCGAAGGCCTTCAGTATTCTCACAACATTCTCAGGCCTGTCCACATTCTCCTGCCGATGTGCAGTCACGAGGACATAATCATTTTTTTCAAGCCCGTATTTCTCGAGTACCGCCAGTTCATCTGTTTTTTTGACGTAATGCAAACAAGCGTCAACAATCGTGTTTCCAACAATCGAGACCCTGCCCTCCAATCCTTCCCGCGCGATGAAGGAGCTTGTTAGGTCAGTTGGGGTAAGAAGAAGCGAAGAAAGCTTATCCGTTTCAGTTCGATTATACTCCTCTGGCATTCTCGAGTCAAAGCTCCGCAGGCCAGCCTCCACATGCACGAGCTCAGCACGCACTTTCCTGGCTGCAAGTGCCCCAGCAAGAGTCGAGTTCGTGTCCCCGTATACGACGACGTGCGTGGGGTTGATTCTCTCAAATGATTTTTCAATTGCGCCCTGAAGCTTCCCGTAGTCGGAGGAGTTCACCTCGAGCATGCAGTCTGGTTTTCTCACCCCGAGTTCATCGAAGAATATCTCCGCCATATTTCGCGAGTAGTGCTGCGATGTGAACACAAACGAGTGGTCAGCCGCCCCATCGAGCATGGGAATCAATAGGGACATCTTGATGATCTCTGGTCTTGTGCCAAAAACAGTCGCGATTCTAATGCCAGCCATGTTAACGATGAGCACTCATCAATTTATATTATTTCTTTGCGAACTGTTCACTGTGATAACAGTAGAAAACATTAGGAAGGTTTTCGGCGACTTCGAGGCCGTCTCAAACGTCAGCTTCGAAGTGAAGGACCACGAGATATTCGGGATAGCGGGGCCGAACGGCGCCGGGAAGAGCACGATTGTGAAGATGCTCGCGACAATACTCAAGCCGACTTCAGGGAAGGCGTCGATTCTGGGGATGGACATCTATGAAAAGCCCGAGGACATCAGGAAGATTATAGGCTATCTCCCGGAGGAGCCCAGAATGTACGATTATATGTCTGGGACAGAATACCTGGAACTCTTCTCGGAGCTCTACAGCACGCACTACGACATAAGGGAACTCGTAAGGTTCATGGGCCTCCAGAAGCACGCTGAGAGAAAAATAGGGGAATACTCAAAAGGCCTGCGGCAGAGGCTCTCGGTCGCAAGGGCGCTCGTGAACGACCCGAGGCTCCTCATCCTGGACGAGCCCACGATGGGCCTGGACCCGGCATCCGCCCGCGACCTAAGGGAGAAGGTGCTCGAGATGAGGGACGAGGGCAGGACAATCATCATGTGCACCCACTACATGGAAGAGGCGGATTTCCTCTGTGACCGGCTCGCGATACTAGACTCTGGAGCAATTGCGGCACAGGGGAGCCCAGAAGAGCTGAAGAACGAAATCGGGAAATCGCTCGCACTAGACGTCGTGTTCGACACGGAAAGCGAGAAGCTCCTGTCTAGCCTCAAGGCAAAAAAGCGCGGAAGAGGGATGATCGTACCTGTGAAGAGCATCCAGGACGGAATGCAGCGAGTAACAACCCAGGCCAAGAAGTCGGGCGCAAAGATTCTATCAATCAAGACTATCTCCCCGACCCTAGAGGACGTTTTCGTGAAGGTCACGAGGAAGGCGGAGCAGTAGCCTCGCGGAGTGTTTTTTGTGGGCCTTGCAGAGAAGGAGCTGAAATCCTCATTTACTGACTCCCGCTTCCTAGGGACAATACTCGTCAGCTTCATAGTAACGCTCTTCATAACGCAGGTCCTCATTGACGCAGTCGGCTCGTTTTCACAGGGAAATCTCATCTCATCCCTTCCGGTCTCGAGCAGGCTCGTGAAGATTGCAGTTGTGGAAGAAGGATACCATCAGTCAGTGACTGAACTCGAGAACATAAGCTCGGCCTATATCGTGAAGACCGACCTCCGGTCTGCCCAGGACATGCTCGCGCGCGACGAGGTCCACGCGATATACATAGTCAACGGGACTTCGGGTCGCTTCATCGGAAGCAAAAAGCCCATCTCCGTCCTCGCCGAGCTTTCCGTCAAGGAGGCTGTTGACAAGGTCGTTAGGCCTGATGGGGCGAGTAACTACGATTTCGACGAAGGGACTGGTCTTCAGGATCTCGTGAGGGGGCTCCTGACGCCAATACTCCTGTTCTCCCCGATTTTTCTTTTGGGCCTCCCGATAATCCAAAGCATCGCCTACGACAGGGAAAATCGGGTTCTTGAAGTACTCTTCGCTACCCCTATTGACCGGAAAAGAATACTCCTCTCCAAGGTTCTTGCGAACATGCTGTTCATACTGATTGTCGGCGCCCTCTGGGTCGCAATCGTCTATTTTGCCGGCTTTCGCTTCTACGACCCAGTCGGGGTTTTCGTAGTTCTCATGTCAGTCTCTTTTCTAATGGTATCAATGAATGCCCTCCTTTCCTCCCTCTCAAGGACGATACAGGAGGCGACTCTCGCATCTTCGATATCATCTACAATCATATTCACAACGCTCTTCCTCATCACGATGCTGAAGATTGTCCCGCAGATACAGTTCATTGCGGATATCTCCCCTGCAACATACATAGCGGTTCAAGTGACTTCACCGGCTGCCTTCCCGTTCTACTCAGTTGCCGCCCTCCTCATAATCGCGTTTTCAGCCCTGATACTCGCAGTTTCCGCCTTCTCCACAGAGGCTTTCGCGTTCTCGATAAAGCCGGGCGTGAAGCAGCTCTATGAGGGCATGGTGGATATCCTTGGCGGAGGGTACAAGGCAGCGATAGGGATG
>JBDRJJ010000070.1:0-4628 GCA_043815135.1 Microcaldota archaeon
GTTGGGTTCTCCGGATTCGGCTCTATGACAATTGACTCAAGCTTCCCGCTCACCTCATTAACATTTACGTCAACAAGTTTTCCAATCTCCTCGCCTTCGTTTGTGATGAGCTTCTTGCCTGCGAGCTGCTTTGCAATCACGAATTTGCTCATTTGACCACCTTCATTTTTGCATTTTCTCGGAGATGTTTAAATATCTTTCTATACCCTATTTCTCTCGTGATATTGTGGGGTTCAAAGCTGCCATCATTGACCTTGACGGGGTGCTTGTTCTTGGGGAAGCCACTGTACCCGGGGCGCCTGAGGCGGTGAAAAGGCTGCGCCAGGCCGGGCTGAAGCTGCGGTTCTTAACTAACAACGCAACGAGGAGCAAGCGGATGCTGAAGAAATACCTTTCCGAGAACGGGCTCTTGGTTGAAGAGGAGGAGCTTATGAGTTCTGCCTCCTGCGCTGCAACTTATTTGAATGAGAAGTTCGGGAAAGGGCGTGTCTTCATCATTGGGGAGGAAGGCTTGGCTGAGGAACTGGACAGGGCTGGCTTTGATTTGGTGGCAGATGATGTGGCTGAGTTTGTTGTTGTGGGGCTTGACAGGCGCTTTACGTATGATAAACTGACTATTGCTCTTCGGGCACTCAAGAGGGGGGCGAGATTCATTGCAACGAACGAGGATGCGACGCTTCCCACAGAAAGCGGGCCCCTCCCAGGGGCGGGTTCGATGGTCGCATCGCTCGTATGGGCATCCCAGAAGAAGCCTGATGTGGTGGTCGGAAAGCCGTATTTATTGATGTTCGAGCAGGCACTGAAGGAGCTGGGGACTAAAGCCGAGGAGACTCTGCTCGTAGGAGATAGACTTGAGACGGATATTTTGGGTGGGAACGACATGGGCCTGTATACTGTGATGGTGCTTACTGGAGCCTCAAGCAAGGAAGACGCAGAAAAAGCGGAACCAGACTACAAGCCGAAATTGATTTTGAAGTCGATCGCGGAATTGCCTGAGAAACTGGAAACCCTCTGACTTGTTCTAGGGCTGCTGCCAATCAATCTCGTAGTACTCGTATTTGCTCTCCGGGAGCTGGAGGCGGCGGACTTTGTAATAAGTGACTGAGGTCTCACGGTCTGCGATTGCAAGCATGAGTTCGAGCCCCTTTGCCTTGCTCTCCCCTATTGCCTGCGCAAGCTCCTCCCCCCCAATCTGCTCCTCTTCTGAAAGCGAGAACATCAGGAATCTCGGCTTCCCCTCCTTCGGGGTCTCGATTCCCCCTTTCTTCCTGTGGTAGAGGAGGAAGTCGAGCTCTTGCCGTTTTGGCTTCTTCGCCCTGCTCCCGGGAATCGCGAGGATGAACGTCTTTTTCACTGAATGCGCGACCCTAATTGCGCGCGCCCACTCGGATATTATCATCTTGCTCCTCCTCGGGAAGACGTGAATCACGTGTTTTGAGTGAATCCACTTCTCTATCTCCCGAGTTGGCGAGGCATTCGGAAAATAGAGCCTGAAATGAGTGCCGAACTTGAAGCCTGTCTTAAGGATGAACCCGTGAAGGCGCCAGTCCTCGTAGACCTGGTACATGAGCGGGAAGTCGGGCCTCCTCTCCTTCGCTAGTCTTATGACCTCTGTTTGGTTGGCATTAGAAATCGACAGCCCGCAGTGCTTCATCATGAACAATGTCTCGTATATGTCGAGCTTCGAGAGTTTCCCCCTGTGCTCAGCCTTGTATGAACCAAATTGCCCGAGCCAGAAATTGTCATAGAGCTCCTTCCCCGTCTGCTCGTCGTCAATAACAGTCACAAGGTCCTCTGGGAAAAAGAGCCCCTGCAGCGCATACTTCGGAGTCTTGAAAGAGCCTTTCGGGTATTTCTTTACTGGATTCATCCCGTAATCCCCTTGGGCCTCCTCGACCGGGCGGAGGATGAGGCCCCTGTCGCGCCAGTCCTTGTATGTGAAATAACGGGCCATGAGCTTCGGGGTTGAGAAATTCGAAGCAAGCTCGTTGAACTTGAGTTCGTTCAGCGATTTGTCCCGGCATTCACCGTTTCTAATATCCAATAGATACAGGGCTTCCTCTGGGGTGAGGTGTATTATGCCCCTTTCCATTCTGCCGTAGAAACCGCGGACCAGCGCCCCTACCGACTCGGGTTCCGAGACGGTTACAGCATTGGTTTCGCGGTCGAACTCAAGTTTCACGCCCATGCTGAAAACCCTGCTGGAGTGGATAGGGGGATGAGGGATAATAAACCTTTCATCTGGGTAAGCTCTGTAGAAATCGTCACCCGCAGCACTGCCGCCACAAGGGGGCGAGCGCCCCGGGGCGCTCGGTCGGCCCTCGGGGGCGACCACTTGCGGCTTCGGGCCGCAAGTGCCACGGCGCAGTGCTGCATTAGGTTTTCTACAGAGCCACCTAGATAGCAATCTTTTAAAAGAGGGGCGGGAATAGTAAGTGGGTGTTATTACGGAAGAACCTAGGGTGAAGACTGGGGTCCCAGGCCTTGACAAGATGCTCAGGGGCGGATTCCCTCAGGGCAGCGTCATTCTTGTTGCAGGCGAATCAGGGACTGGGAAGACCACGCTTGGCTTGCAGTTCCTCTACTCGGGGGCGACCCAATATCGAGAGGCGGGAATGCTGATATCCTTTGAGCAGACCAAGGACTCGATTGCTAAAGAGATGGGTTCTTTCGGCTGGAACCTTGACAGTGCCGAGAGGGAGAAGAAGATTGTGGTTTTGGAATACCCGCCCCAGGAGGTCGGCCACTTCATGGCGCAGGAGGTCATAATCCACGATGCAATAGAAGAGTATGGCATTAAGCGGGTCGTCATTGATTCCATTACCACATTCGCCTTGCTTTATGAGACGGAGCACAAGAAGAGGGAGGAAGTCCAGAAGCTCGTTGGAAAGCTGAAGAGGTGGGGCTGCACAGTGCTCTTGACCTCGGAAGTCGAGGAGGACAGGAAGGGGGAGCTTCGGGCCCGGTTTGGGATAGAAACCGTTTGCGACGGAGTGGTGTTCATTTACAACGAGAGAAAGCAGGAGTCCAGAACCCGGGAGATAGAGGTTTACAAAATGAGGGGAACTGCACACGACGAGAAAGTAGTCCCAATGAGGTTCACGAACGCGGGAATAAACATTTAGACTTGGGTTGGCATCTTCTTCTTAGGGGCTTCAACCTCTATGGGCTTTATTGGCTCATAGTGCTTAATCTTCGCGTTCCACGGGAATTCTATTTGGTGCTTCTTTTGCCCCGTCTGGTTTGGGTCGCTCATCAAACCACCGTTTGCCTGGTATAATTATGCTCACATTGGTATATAAGTCTTATTGTCTTAAAAACATGGGTTTACGTCGGAATGTTCGTAAATTGATGATACACCTTTAAATAGGGGAAAATTCATAAAGGAGGACGCAAGGAACAAGGCTAAGTACTGTTGCGTTATGGGAGGTATAAAGGACTTGTTCTCAAAATATATTGGGAGGAATGCGGTATGAATTCTGAAGGAATAGGTAGAGGCAGAGGGTTCGGCATGGATATCCAAAAACCTGTTAAAGTGGGAGATGAGCTTGACGTTACAATCGAGGCAGTCGCCTCAAAGGGCGATGGCATCGCGAAAAAGGACGGGTTTGTGATTTTCGTCCCGGGCGCCAAGAGCGGCGAGACTATTAAGGTAAGGATTACGAATGTCAAGAGAACCTGCGCAGAGGCAGAGGTCGCGGGTGCAGAGGCACCAGCTGCCAGTTCAGAGGCAGAGGTTCCTGTCCCCAGTGCCGAAGAACCGGCCGGGGATAGCGCTTAATTGTTTTGGGGAGGTTGATGCTGCATGGAAGACACTTGTCCAGACTGCAAGAACAGGAATCTAACACATGATTACGAGAAGGGAGAGCTCTTCTGCGGGGCCTGTGGCCTAGTGATAACCGAGGGAATGATGGACGAGGGCCCTGAATGGAGGGCGTTCAACGCCGACCAGAGAAGGGAGAGAGCCCGCGGGGGTGCTCCGATTTCATACATGAGGCCCAACAAGGGTCTTGTCACTGAAATTGACCAGTACAACCGAGACATCAGGGGCGCAAGGCTTCCTTCGAAAAAGCAGGCGCAGTTCTACAGGATGAGGAAATGGCACAAGAGGGCGAGCATCGCCGGTTCGACCGAGAGGAACCTCGCTGTTGCACTTTCCGAGCTCAACAGAATTGCATCCTACCTTGGGCTTCCGGACAGCATCCGGGAGTCCGCAGCACTTACTTACAGGCGCTGCGTCGACAAGGGGCTTATCAAGGGAAGGCTTATTGAGAGCATCGTTGCGGCTGTGCTCTATGCGAAGTGCAGGGAGTGCGGAGTGCCGAGGACGCTTGCCGAGATTGCAGAGATTTCCGGAGTGAAGAAGAAGGAAATCGGCAGGGCGTACAGGAACATCTCGCATGAGCTCGACATGAAGATACCGCTTGCGGACCCCAGCTACTATGTTCCAAGGTTCGTCGCGGCGCTGAAGCTATCTGGAAAGGTTCAGGAGACTGCTTTTGGTCTGATGAAGAAGGCAACGCGAAAAAGGCTTATTTCGGGCAGGGGCCCGACTGGCCTTGCAGCTGCTGCTGTCTACACTGCGAGTGTCATGTGCAACGAGCAGAGGACGCAGAAAGAGGTCGCGG
>JBDRJJ010000071.1:0-4473 GCA_043815135.1 Microcaldota archaeon
CAACTGCATTAGCTAAATCTACGCTTTTTGAAATTCCATGGCCTTTGGCCATGCCAAACAAAAGTCCCGAAACAAAAGCATCGCCCGCCCCAGTCGTATCAGTAGCATTTATCTTATAGCCGTTATGCCGCTCGAGTTTATTATCGTGGTAGAACCAGCATCCGTGCTTACCGAGAGTGATGCAGGCAAGTTTCACTTCAGGAAGCTTTTCAACTCCCTTTTCAACTTCCCCTTCTCCAGTAATAAATTCAAGCTCTTTCTCGTCGACCTTGAGGATATCTGCAAATTTCAGCCCGAGCATTACTTTTTTCCTCAGCTCTTCCTCGCTCCCCCAGAGCATCGGCCTCAAGTTGGGGTCGTAAGAAATAAGGCCGCCGCACTTTTTCACAATGCCCACTGCCTTCTTCGTGGCCTCCTCCCCTTTTTTGCTCATCATCCCAATGGAACCGTAGTGGAGAATCTTTGTCTTGCTGACAAAACTTTCGTCAATGTCGTCAGGGCCCAGCGCCTCATCTGCGCAATCCTCACTATAAAATGTGAACTCGCGCTCCCCCCCCTCTTTTACAGAAACAAACGCAAGCCTTGTTTTCCTTTTCTTATCGATGACTACCCCGCTTACGTCCACTCCGCTCTCTTTCAGCGTCTCGAACAAAAACTTTCCGAACCCATCATCACTTACCCGGGCGAGCATTCCCGCTTCTCCCCCAAGCCTCGCTATTCCGCGGGCCACATTGGCCGGGGCGCCACCGAAGCATTTCCTGAACGAATCCGCTTTTGAAATCTCACCTTTCCCGATGAAATCTATCAGCACTTCTCCAATTGCAAGAATCATCCAGTTTCCCCTTCCAGTTTCGAACCCTATTTCCTGAAGCCCATACCGGCGTATTTCGCTTTCTTCCCAAGGTGCTCCTCTATCCTCAGGAGTTGGTTGTATTTTGCAATCCTCTCCCCTCTTGCGGGGGCGCCTGTCTTAATCTGCCCAGTGGAAAGGCCCACTACCAAGTCCGAAATGGTCGTATCGTCTGTTTCCCCCGACCTGTGGCTCACCATTACGCTCTTCCTTGCCTTGAACATTAAATCCGCGGCGTGGAGGGACTCGGAAACCGTGCCGATTTGGTTGAGCTTCAGGAGCAGGCAGGACATCGACTTTGAATGAAGTCCTTTCATCACGCGAATCGGATTCGTTACTGTCAAGTCATCCGCGACAATCTGCGTCTTGTGCCCAACTGCCTTGTTCAGAAGGGCGAATGAGTGAAAGTCCTCCTCAAAAAACGGGTCCTCAAGGCTCACTATCGGGTAGGCCCCAACGAGTTCCTCGTAGAACTTGAGCATCCCGTGGTCGTCCGTTTCCTTCCCGTCTAGCATGTAGGTCGCTTTCTTCACGTCATAGAACGAACTCGAGGCTGCATCAACTGCCATGAACACCTTTCCCTCGTAGCCTGTCTCCCGTATCGCTTCTCCGATGCAGTTAAAGGCCTCGCGGGCTTCCTTCATGGCCGGGGCAAAACCCCCCTCGTCGCCAACATTTTTAGCGCTTACCCCATATTTTCTCACTATCACCTTGCTGAGGGCATGATAAACCTCGCAGCCCATCTGGAGGGCTTCTGAAAAGGATTTTGCGCCTGCTGGGACAATCATGAACTCCTGAATCGAAAGCGCCCCCCCTGCGTGCTTCCCCCCGTTGAGGATGTTCATGAAAGGGACGGGAAGAGTAGTTCCCTTTCTCTTGCTCACCCTCCCCATCCACTCGTAAAGCCAGAGGCCTTGAACATTGGCGCCTAGCTTGGCAATTGCCATCGAGGTTGCGACTGTCGCATTGGCCCCAAGCTTGCTTTTAGTCTTCGTTCCATCGAGCTTGAGCATTGTGTTATCGAGCTCTTTTTGTTTAACCGGGTCCTTCCCAATGAGGTGCTTGAAGATTGGGCCGTTCACGTGGGAGACTGCCTTTTGCACTCCTTTTCCGTTAAAGCGCCTCTCGCTGTCCCGAAGTTCGAGTGCCTCGTGGATTCCAGTGGATGCGCCAGAGGGCGCGCTAGCCCTTGCGGAACAGTTCTTGGTGTAAGCATCAACCTCAATCGTGGGATTTCCCCTGGAATCTATAATCTCTCTGGCGATGAGTTTCGTGATTTTTTCTGTCATTCCAACCGCCTCCGTTAAGCTATTCAAACTGCACTTTTAATAGATTTCTATGGAAGCCGGCAACTGCGCAGTGTGCAAAAAGAACGCCAGCTATTATTTAGCCCATGCCGGGATATCCTACTGCCCAGCCCACTTCGCCCACTACGTTGAGAAAAAAATTAAACATGGGGCCAGGGAAACTTCGATTTTCGGGAGTGCGAAGAGGCTGGGGTTCCTCTTGGGCGGGGACGTCAGAAGCCTTGCGGTTTTATCTGTTATGGGGGAGATTGCAAAGGGGCAAAAGGCAGAGTTAATAATCCTTGAATGGAACACAGAGACTCCGCTTTCACTCTCAAAAAAAGCCAAGAGATTGAAGCTCGAGAAAGTGATAACCGGACACACGATTGAGGATTTCGTAGTGAGAATGCTTGTCCTTGCTTCGGAAAAGAAGCCAGAAAAACTCCTTAAGCTCGAGCCAAAAACGGGTTTATTTGGGGAAGTCACTGGGATGATGTTTCCAGCGCCTGCCTTCAGGGTTTACAGGAAAGAGCTGGAAGAATATGCGAGGCTAAAGGGGATAACTGGAAAGGAAAACTCGGAGCAATCTGCCTTGGAGCAGGACCTCCTCGCCTTTATTGAGCGGCTAGAGGCAGAGCACCCCGGAACGAAGCACAAGATGCTGAAAAGCCTGCTCTATTTCTCGGGAAAGTCTACATTTTAATCTCTTTTGCGAAAATCTCTGTCAAACCAGTATTTTTGGTAACAGTAAGCTCCCCAATAATACAATATCCCTTTTTCATAAAGGTCTCAGCTAGAGCCCTCGGTCCATCTCCGGGGGTTCCCTGGTTTGTCGTTATCACTATGGCTTTCTGGCCCTCCTTTGCCTTGGGTAGGTTGGAGATGAACGAATATGCGGGCGGGGTGAACGTGAACGCCCAGGTGGGGGAGAGCACTGCGATTATGTCGAACTCGGATGGGTTGTTTTTAGCAGGATTCAGCTCGACAAGGTGCCTTCTCCTTGCCTGCATGCAGCCTATCGTATAAGCAGAAAGCCTCGAGTATCCCTTCTTGGGAACTATGGCTTCAAGAGTCGCCTCATGCCCCTCGGATTCAAGAAAAGCGCCAAGCTCTTTTGCAACCTTCTCAGTTGTTCCAGTCATCGAGTAATACGCAATCAACGCTTTCATTTGCCTCACCTCAGGTGAAAACATTTAGGAACGAGACCGCCCCGCTAAGTGCCAGGTACATTATGATTGAGGCCATCAATATCCCGCAAACACTTGCCACTGCTATCTTTTTGTTTGAAATCTTTAGGACCTTCGCAAGCAGAACTCCGGAATAAACTCCTGTTACTGGAAGCGGAACCCCGATAAAAAGAGCAAGGGCAATCGTTTCCCCGAGCTCGTGGTTCCTATGGTATCTCTCAATCATCTTGCTTATCCGCTTCCCCACTATCATGAGGCCGATATCTTGTATCTTCAGCAAGTTCCAAAAAGCTAGAAGGCAGAGCCCTGCAAACATGTTCCCCAGGATGCCGTACAGTATGAGGAACAGGTTCCCTTGCTGGAATGCGAAGATGATTGCCCCCCTTATTTCGGATATGGGGGTTGCGCCCAACAAGAAAGAGGCTAGCGGAGCGGGAAAAGAAGCGATAAATGAAACTAGGGATTCGAACATAAGGATTCAGCTCACTTCCTGTGGCTCCATCTCGTAGTGTAAAGGATTACGGCTGATGCTAGGATGGTAAAAAGTATTGCGAGCATGATTTCCCATTCCCAGGACTGGTTGGAGGGAATGAATTTCTTGAGCGTCGAGATGATTGCGTCTTTCCAAAGAAGGGCGGCTGCAAGGGCGAGGGCAGTTCCCAGGAAGTGGGTCAGGACTTTTTCGAGCGCCTTCTCGTCCTGTTGGACCTCCTGCTTCAGGGACTCTATAGTGCTCTCAAGGTATTCTATTCTCGTTCGGTTCTTTTCCACGGCCTTTACCGGCGTTTCAGTCGTTGGCTTTTCTGCCATGCAAAGTATCTGAAAAGCCATCAATTAAAGCTTTTTGCAGCCCAAAAAGCAGATAAACGTTAGCAGTGTAGATACCTCGTGGGAGTATGAAACGGATAATATCGTTCCTATTGCCAAAAGAGATTCTTTTCTTCGACTTGTTCGAAAAACAGGCTGAAAATGCGACCCAGGCATCGTGTCTCCTAAGAGATTTCCTGAAAGTTTACGATGGGAACGGGAAGAATGGGAAACGCAAGTGGCTCGGCAGGATAAACGACATGGAGAAGCGGGGGGACGACATAACCCGCGAAATAATCGAGAACCTCCACAAGACATTCATAACTCCGATTGACCATGAGGA
>JBDRJJ010000072.1:0-7246 GCA_043815135.1 Microcaldota archaeon
CTCTTCACAGACCTCCCAGGGGGCGCACAATACGTCGCAGTGGAGACTCACCTTCCAGTTGTTGAGCTTGAGGTAAGCCCTGGCTCAGCTCCCGAGTGCTACTACCTGGTTGCAAACGGCACCTACATAGTCGACGACATCTCGACAACGAGCACGCCAATCGGCTCGATGCAGATAATCGCCGATGACGTAGCCCAATCAGGCACGGACTACGTTGACCTCCTCTCAAGCAGCACAAGCCAATCCAGCATCATAACCACCCCGTACTCAAGAATCTGCTGGAGAAACGATGCAGCCCAACAGCTGACATTGGAAACAATGGCAGGCATACAAAACATCGCTCCAGGGGGGCAATACTGCTGGAACAACCCCACACGGCTCGGCAACTTCCAAATAAATGAGACGGTGACTGGAATGGTTTGGTATGTTTCAGTGGAGGCAAGCGATTACACCCTTCCGATGTTCTACCAGACGAGCATCTTCGACCCGCCAACTGCAATAGTCCGGCCGAACACTGATGTCTGCTTCAGGAACAACGACTCTCTCTCGCACATGATAAGCCTCTGCAGGCAGCTTCCGAACTACACCTATCTCGTTCCGCCTTGCGAAGAATACTGCAACGCAACATATCCGAATTTCAACTGGAAGTGGCAGCGATATTCTCGTTATATAGGCGCCAGTCCTTTCTGCTCCCAAGGCAATGGTGATTTTGTCGTTAATCCATTTGATTGCATATTCAACCCACCGACCTCGCCCATCTGCACCAGTTGTACAGTCCCAGCTGAGTTTGCCACTTGGGATGATACCTACACATTCAACATCGATGGCCCGCCCCCGAACTGGGCCCAGCTCACTGCGGATTTCGATGATTGCGGCTGGGTCAGGATAAACGGGGTTTTGGTGCTCAACGACGACCACTGTCCATTTAACTGCAATTGCCTTACTACCTGCGGTCCGGCTGAACCATGCGACCCACCTGGCTTTTGGGTTACTGGAAACATCGCTTCGTTCTTACACACGGGAACGAACACAATCAGAATTTACACCGATGACTCCAAGGGCGCAGGCGGCATCCAGTTCAACGTCCGCTTAACAGCAACACGCACTTATCCGACCTGGTCAACGATTCTCGACCCCTCCGAAACCGAATGCGTCACACTACCAATGGGCGTCAATTACGATAGCCCAATCTGCCCCGATCCGACCCCGCCGCCCCCAGCAACAGGGGTCTACAATTTCTCCGACAACAGGACACTCGACAAGCTCTCAGTGAACCTCACGAGCGCCACCACCTGCGACACGATGCCCGTCTACAAGATTGCGAGGAAGCTCAATAATTACGATGGGGATGTTTTCAAGTCATTCGAATTCGAAATACTGCCCGCCTACAATGAGCACGGCCCTGGCTGGCCTGCCCTCGTGACTTCGGAAGTAGGCCAGACAAACGCGAACTGCATCTGCGCGCAACTGAGGAACATCACAGGAGAATGCGAGAACTGCACGACCACATTCGCGCTCGATTACTCCTCCCCGGCTGCGAACACCCCTCTTGCGAATGCGGTGCTCGGGACCTGCGCAGACCAGATTGATGCAGTCGGCCTGTTCGTTGATGGAAATGCAATCGCAACCAGACTCCAGGCAGCCTACAACCTGTGCGATTCTGACTGCAACTGCAACTTCACGATGTTCTGGGAGGACATATCCGATTTTGGAGCCTACCTCAACCATGAATTCGGGAAGCCCTCAGTCATCCTTTCCTTCCGCCCCCCAAGAGGCGGATGCTGGGATGCAATAGGCCTTGGGAAGCTCTACAAAGACATGTATGGCAAGCCGATTTCCCATCTCGCAGGAGCCGGGATATTCGGGATAGCGCAAACATGCCTTGATGAGCGGGGCTTGACAGGAGACTGCTTTACGATATACCCCAATTGGGGTGCTGCCCTCACGGGCATAGGCCTGATAAACCCGGCCGGGAACACGAAAGCCGAGGAGTTCGACAACTGGTTCTCAGGCTGCGGGAGATACTACTACAACTCAGAGGGCCTTACGATGGAGATGTTCTCGGCGAACGAGACCAACTCGACTGTGTGTGACAGCTCGCGCATAATGGACTTGTATAATGAATACAAGTGCTATGCGGACTAGGTGTTTTGAAATGGCAGAAGAAAGGGATAGGGAAGATTACAGGTCGAAACTGGCCCTAATTGGCGGAGGCGCATTGCTCCTAATCTTTGTTGGGATGTTCTGCGCCCATTCATGCCCGCCCGGGTACACCTGGGACCCTATGCAGAATTGCTGCGCTGATGGCGCCGGTGTCTGCCTTGCCACCACTTGCGCAAATCCAGTTCCTGCTCCTAATCCCCCCGGCTGCTGCGACCCGAACGTATGGCAGCCAGCTCCAGACAGCTGCTGCGGCCCAGCTCCGGGAATCTGCACGAGCAACTGCGGATGCAGGCAGAAACCAGACAACACTTGCTGTTCTGTTGATACATGCTGGAACGGTGCAATCTGCGAGTGCATTGATGCCGCCAAGCGCATTCCTTCAGGTGGCTGCTGCCCCGGAGAGCTTAACTGGATTGGAGTAAGATGTCAGTGTCCAGATCCCCTGAGGCTAATCCCGATAACCGGCGCCTGCTGCCCGCTAGGAACGACCTGGGACTCAACAGAGCTCTGCTGCGCAACTGCCCCTGGAAACTGCATCACTTGCTTCCCAGCAGATAGAGAAATTCCAATGGCATTCGGAGGAGGCTGCTGCCCATCAGTAGATGCAACAGCTTACATGAGATGGACCGACCCGCCTGGAAAGTGCATCTGCTCGGAGCCAGCCAGGCGCGTTCTTTCCGGCCCCTCAACTGATTTCTGCTGCTGGACTGGAACCCACTGGGACAACGACCCTGCAATGCTGTGCTGCGCAGATGACCTCACGAACCTGTGCGTCTACCCTGCCTGCGGGGACGTGAATGCCGATGGCTCTGTGACTGGTGCAGACGTGGCCCGCCTCGTGAGTTATCTTGGCGGAGGCCCGGCAATCTGGGAACCTGCAGGAGATGTTGATTTATCCGGGGTAGTTGACGCAGATGATGTAATCTACTTAACCAATTTCTTCTCTGGCGGCCCAGCCCCCTGCAACCCGCCGCACTGCCCAGTTGACACTGCCTGGGACGATGTTAACCTGCGATGCGAGTGTACAATTGCCGCAAGGTTCATTCCAGACACTGGCGCATGCTGCCCGGATGGAACCACTTGGGATGATTTGGTGGTGCCGCCCTGCTGCAAGGATGCCTTCGGGAACTGCGTTGCAGGCTTCGGCCCCTGGGGATGGTACTGCCTAGGGGGAGACATAGTTACAGACCCACCGGTTTGCGGGGATGGAATTTGTTCAGTGGGGGAGTGCAATCCCGGCTGCCCTGACTGCGACCCATGCTGCGGGAACGGAAACTCTGAAGCAGGCGAAACCTGCTCATCGTGCCCCGGCGATGTCGGTTCGTGCCCACCCTGCAACGCAAACACTATTTGCGAGCCAACTGAAAACTGCTTCGACTGCCCCGGAGATTGCCCTTCAGATACAATCCCTGCTCCTCCGAACTACTTCAACACATTTACTGACATGCATGATGTGGCTACTTGGCCGGACCCATCTACATTCACATTCTCCTTTACTATTCCTTCTGGTTCGATGAGTTCGGCAACAATGGACATGCGGCTCGATGACTGCGGAACAGTAACAGTAAACGGGGCCCTTATCACAGGGCAGACCTGGGATTGTAGTATTGATGATAGCGCCCACTGGGTCACTGTTGACTTAATGCCATACATCAACGCGGGCTCAAACACATTCGTCATATTTGCGGATGATTATCACTTAGGGTACATCGGCTACGACATGAGTATAAGCGTAATCTATTCGGACATCACAATGTGCTGCGGGAACGGCATTTGCGAGGGAACAGAAACAGCCACATGTCCTGTTGATTGTACTGGCGGCCCAGTTCCACCTTCTCCAAGCTGCACACTGGCTGCCTCCCCTTCGAGCGGCACCCGCCCTCTCACGAGCACAATAACTGCGACTTACACCAATGTCCCGGACGGCACTCCAGTATCATTGCGATGTCATTCCACAACACCCTACCAGACTGTGAATCTTGCAGGAGGCTCAGCCAGTATATCCTGCACATACGCGACCACTGGAATCAAGCGCCCGAGGTCTACCTACTCCACTGCCGTGTGCAATGAAATTGTCAGCGTCGTGTCTTCCTCATGCCAAGGCGTAAGTGCGCCCTGCCCGTCTGACAACTGCTGTCCAGGCCTGGACTGCCTCAGAAAGTCTCCTACTGCCAACATCCGCTGCTGCATCCCAGAGGGTGGTACGGGATGCACCCCTGCAACGCAGGCTCGCTGCTGCACGGACACATGCGTCGGCACGACGTGCGTCCGCAAACCGAGTGGCGCAATCTGCTCATACAGCTGGCAATGCTGCGGAAGCTGCGCCGGGGGGCACTGCACCTAGGCGCTCCAGTACCTTTTTGTTTTTATGAAGTTCTTCTGGGCTTCCAACAAGTCAATTAAAAGAAGATCCTCGTTCTCGTGCATTCTCGCCAATACGCGGGCTGCGGTTTCAGTTCCCACTCCATACACCGAGAGGGCAATCGCCCCTCTTCTCCCGTATGCCTCAAGCAGGCTCGCCGAGCGCATGAGCTCAAGGGCAAGCTTTTTCTCCTCGCTCTTCCTCTTTTCCCTCGCTTTCCTCCAAGCTTTCTCCTCCTTCTCGCTCGCAAGGCCGACTAGCGAGCTGCCGCACGAATGGCACGTTATCTTTTTCCCTAGCTTATCCAGCTTCTCATAAAGGATTTTTCCGCAGTAAGTGCAAAGAAGCCTCACCCTTTTTTCCAGGAGCTGCTTCTTGAAGGCTTTCAGCACCTCCGAGCTCGGCTCAATCGGCATTATCAGTTCAGATGCGCTTATCCGAGCCACCACCGACCTTCCAAGTGGGGAAAGTTCCGGCACATCGTGGGCAAAGACTTTCACGCTCCCGCCCCTGACTTTCCCAAGGAACTCCTCGCACACCCGAACGTCCAAATAGTCATGGAAAATTTCCCTCATCGTTTCTTCGCCTATCGGGGTTCCCTCAAAATGCGCGGCGAGCCTCTGGGTTATCCTCACACCCTCCCCAAAAGCCCCGAATGCCCTCCCAACGTGCGTGAACCTGTAGCGGTACAGTGATGAGCGGGGGATGCATTTCTCCAGAATCCCCCTCGGGCTCCAGGTCCCCTTAAGGAGTCCCGCGACTTTTTCCGCTTTGACCGGCTGCGGGAGGAGGAGCGCGATTCGATAGGGGTCGATTTCCGCCCGGACGCTTGCGCCAAGGCTTGCAGTGAGCAATTCCGCAACAGCCCTCCCGAGAGCTTCGTTTCCCTTCGTGCCGAGGAGCGAGTGGATGACAATAACGCTCTCGCAGCTCTCAACCAAGACGACCTTATCAGTGGGCACAATCCTCTGATTAGAAAGAGTCTTCCAAACATTCTCAGCGCATCCCTCGCTCGCATTCTCGAGCTTGATTTTCTCCTTGTTCCTGGCGCTCTCGCCAATTTTTCCCCTGAGCTCCCCGACTAGTTGGGCTATTGCGAATGGGACGGGAATCTCCTCCCCGACCCAGTCAGGAATGGCGGACTCGAAGCTCCCGGACGGCTCGACGACAATCTCCTCTTCCCCAACATCAAGCACTTTCCAGGGAACCCCTTTTGTTATGAATGCGCCTCCCCGCTCCAAGGAAAGAGCGAAAGCCTCGTCCAGGCTCGAGACAAGCCGGTTCGTAGCCGCATTCCTCACAGGGATTTTTTTCTCTTTGGGGATCATGGAAAGGTTCCCGAAATAATACTCAAACGTTTTGCCCCCTTTCGCAAGCTCTCCCTGCTCGCTCACCCAAAGGCATCGCTCGCTCTTGAGCTGCAATGCAACTCTCCTCAGTTGCTCAAAACTCAGGCTCTCATAGGGGCCTGCACGCTTCACGAGTGAAAATGCTTTCTCAATAGGAACTCTCCCCCAGTCCATCACGAGGCCGGTCAGCTGGTGGGCGAGCACATCGAGCGCGTTCTCCTGCATGCCCTCAACCTCAAGGCTTCCGTTTTTCAGCGCGCCCACTATCGCAACTGTTTCGAGAATATCATCAATGTCGCTTGCAATCACAATTCCCTTTGGTGTTTTCCCAATCGCATGGCCGCTCCTCCCGACCCTCTGCACGAGCCTCGCGACCTGCCTCGGGGACATGTACTGCACAGCGAGGTCAACATCCCCGATATCGATTCCCAGTTCCAGCGACGAGGTGGCAATCAGCCCCTTCAGCTCTCCGTTCTTGAATTGTTTTTCAATCTCAATCCTCTCGTCTCGCGCAAGCGAGCCGTGGTGCACTGCAATCTTCCCCACTTTTTCCCCAAGCTCTTTTTCAAGGACCCTCATCCTTGAGGCCAGAATCTCCCCGATTTTCCTCGTGTTCACGAAAACGAGCGTTGCCCTGTGCGCAAGCGCAAGCTCGTGAAGCCGGAGAAGTCTCGCAGCAGAGTCGCCGTCAAGGGAGAGTTTCTCAAGCAGGGCTTCAGCAACGTTGTGTTTTTTCGGGCACTCGGCAAAAATTTTCATCTCCCGCTTAGTCCCCTCACTCACAACGATGAAATTTCTTTTCCCGAAAAGGAATTTCGCAACCGTCTCGGGTTTTCCCACAGTCGCGGAGAGGCCAATCCTCTGGAACTCGCTTCCTCTCTTCCCCATAAGCCTCTCCAACGCAACTGAAAGCTGACTTCCCCTCTTGTCCGAATAGAGTTCGTGAACCTCGTCAACAACCACAAAGCCGACTTTCTCGAGGGCCTTCCCGATTTTCTTTGCAGGCAATATCGCCTGCAACGTCTCCGGAGTCGTAATCAAAACCTGGGGCGGCTTCCCTGCCTGCTTTGCCCGCTCGCTTCCGCTCGTATCCCCGTGCCTCACGGCAATTGACACACCCAGATGCGAGCACCACCACTCAATCCTCCCGACCATGTCCCTGTTGAGCGCCCTAAGAGGAGTTATGTAAAGCAGCCGTATGCCCTCCTTACTCTCCTCTCTTGCAAGCTTCCCGAGAATCGGCAAGACCGCAGCTTCTGTTTTCCCCCGGCCCGTGGGAGCGAGAATGAGCACGTTTTTCCCACTTGAGACTTCGGGCATCGCCCGCTCCTGGATAAGCGTAAGCGACGCAAAGCCCTTCTTTTTCATGAGG
>JBDRJJ010000073.1:0-8623 GCA_043815135.1 Microcaldota archaeon
CAGCAAACGGCGCCAGCCTCTCAAACGCCATGCCTGGAGCCTCCCCGGTGATTCCAGGCATAAACATGCCCCTCGTGGAGGGGATATTGGCACTTGGGTTGCTCCTATTCATCCACGAGCTCTCGCACGGGATTCTGTCAAGAATCGGGAAAATCAAACTTGAATCTGCAGGTCTTCTGCTTTACGGCCTTATCCCAGTTGGGGCGTTCATTGACCCAAGCGAGCCTAGCCTAGCGAAAAAAGGGCTCGCAATCCAGACAAGGGTATTTGCCGCGGGCTCTGCTTCAAACCTCATCCTTTTCATATTGGCCTTTTTCGCGCTCATAAGCTTTGAAGCTTTCACTGCCCCATACCTAGACTCCGGAGTTTATCTTCATTCGGTCGAGCTTAACTCTCCCGCATACGATGCAGGGCTAAAAACAGGGGACAGAATCGTTTCAGTTGATGAAATACCGATAAGCTGGGAAAATGTCGCTGCCATAGGGTCTACGATTGCGCAGCGCGAAAGGGTCATGGTAAAGACAGATACGAATTCCTATCTCCTGCAGCCAAGGCTAATAGGGGATCGGAAATTCATCGGCATCAGGCTCGAGCAGCAGCCCCGCTACCTCTCCGAGTTCTCATATCTCGCATTCGCTAAAAACACGCTGGGGCTCATCCTCATCCTGAATTTCCTGGTCGGGGTGATAAACCTAATCCCGCTGTTCCTGGCTTTTGACGGTTACCGCATCTTCACTCTGCACGTCAAGAACCAGGGGATAATAAAACTAGTTTCCTACTCGCTTCTTGCGATGTTCCTCCTGAACTTCGCACCGTGGCTGTGGACTTAGAAAAAACTAGCCCTTTTCAAATCTCTTTATGCTCTCGCTTATGATTTTTCTTGCGTACTCCGCCCCTTCCCACCCGAGCACTTTGACCCTCTTGTGCTCGAGTTCCTTATATACCTTGAAGAAGTGTGCAATCTCCATCGCGACCGGCTCCTGCAAATCGTCCATGTCCTTCAGGTGGGAGAACCTCTGGTCATAAAGGGGGACGCAAAGTATCTTCTCGTCGTTGTCTTTCCCATCCTTCATCCCAAGTGCCCCTATGGGCTTAGCCTCAATCAGCGCCCCTGTGAACGTGGGGTGTGAAACAAGAACGAGCGCGTCGAGCGGGTCACCGTCCTCTGCGAGAGTTTTCGGTATGAACCCGTAATCCCCTGGATAATGGAACGGGGAGAAAAGGACCCGATCCAGTTTAAACGCCTTATTCTTCTTGTCGTATTCGTACTTGTTCTGGGAGCCCTTCGGTATCTCCACCACGACGGTTACGACCCCGGGCGCATTTTCCCCGGGTTCGATGTCTCTCCAAGGGTCCATATCTACCAATCCCTAGAATCCTAGGTCGCTCAAGCTCCTTTCGCCAAAATCAGAATCCTGGGGGGTGCCCGAATCGTAGGTTTCCTCGTTCTTGTTCCTCTTCCCGAGATTGTACTGGCCCTTAATCCCAGTGAATATGGTGATGGCCTCAATCTTGTCTTCGAAAGACGGGTCCATCCTCGCCCCCCAGATGACATTCGCGTTTGAGTCGACATGCTCGGTAAGCGCTTCACCAACACCATTCGCCTCCCCTAGCGCGAGATTTGCGCCCCCGGTTAGGTGCAGCAGGACCCCCCTCGCCCCGGAAAAATCTATGTCAAGAAGCCTGTTCTTGAGCGTGTTGTTCACGACATCCCGCGCCCTGTTCACGCCCTTCGCTTCTCCAACTGCAATCATCGACACTCCGCCCCCGCCCATCACTGACTTCACATCCGCAAAATCAAGGTTTATCAGGCTCGGGGTCGTGATTGTTTCAGTTATCCCGCGGACAGCCCGGGCCACAATCTCATCTGCGATGTTGAACGCCTGGTCTATTGGGAGATTGGGAACAAACTCCACGAGCCGGTTGTTGTCAATTATCACGAGGGTATCAGCAGACTTCTTCAGCCTCTCTATCCCCTCATCCGCTTTCTTCAGCCTCGCCCTTTCTAAAACGAATGGATAGGTTACCATAGCAACAACTATCGCGCCCTCCTCCTTTGCTATATCCGCGATAACCGGGGCGCTTCCAGTTCCAGTGCCTCCTCCCATCCCAGCAGCGAGAAACATCAAGTCTGTTTTCTTGAGGACATTCCTGATTGCTTCCTTTGAAACTTCGGCTGACTTCATCCCAATCTCCGGGTAACCGCCGGCCCCAAGGCCCTTTGTCAGTTGCGCTCCAATGAGCATCCTAGTTGCTTTTTCGGAAATCGTCACAAGGTGCTTTCTATCCGTGTTGAATGCAATCAGCTCTGCTCCGGACACCCCTGCCCTGGACAGCCTGTTTATCGTGTTGCAGCCCGCACCACCAGTTCCCGCAACGACGATTCTCGGTGTCTCAAAAAAGCTTCCGCCTGAGAGTTCTTCGGTGCTTTTTCTAGCAGCAGCAATAATCGAGTCCATGTCAATACACCCCAATAGCATTTCTCGAGTTTAATTTTTAAACACTACTTCCCCCACTCGATTAAGTCGCTTAACTAACAAAACACGAACATTTTTATACTTCATTCAGCATAATCTAAGCATGGCGTCTGCACAACTGGAGAAGAGGATACTCACTTTGGCGAAAGACAAGCCGCCTAGCCAGAGCAGGGCAACACTCCTTTCAAACGGGATGCTTGTCGAGAGGGGACCGATTATGCGGGAACTTGGCAGCAGATATCTCGGCATCGATGACATAAAAGTCTGGGGCAATAAGAAAGAAGGTCATGGAAGAATGAATGATTCGACTGCATTGGTAGTCCGGAAAGAGCCGACCATAGCCGAGCTCAGCGATTCAGACATAAAAGAGGGCGGGAATCTGGGGCTCGTTGTCGTTGGTTTTGGCAACGCGTTTAACAATGGCTGGTATGGCGCAGGGCCGACCAGAGACCTAAGAAGGGCTACGCTTGCCTCGAGAATAATCGCGATAACTTCCAACATCACTCTAGTCAATACGAATTTGATTGGGCACAAATCATCGGAATTCCTCAGGGCAGTCTCAACAAATTTGAATGGAAATTTCCAGGTTTCAGATTCCTCTGGTCCGAGTTGGAGTTCTAGGAAGAGCCTAATCCAGCTTAATACTTATGCATTGCAGAGAGGAGATGAAACGTCTTTTGCCACATTCTGGCTCACAACTTTGAGCAAGGAGAAAGCGGGAGTCATGGCCAGTTCTGTCAACGGTGACCTCGTGATTACCCTGACTTTTGGTCCAGTCAGCGGGCACAGGTTCCTCCCAAGGGAAGTCAGGCAAACGTCCCCTCTTCATGGAAGTCTCGATTCGTTTCTTAACACAGACGGGGTTTATGCTGACGCGAAGAAGTGGATTGACGGGCAGATCGGCAGACTCAGGGAAATCGTTGATAAACTTCTGCCCCAAGGGCAAAAAGCGGATGTAATCGAGGCAGTCACAGTCTATAATACATAGCTATCTCGCCTTCGCATTCATCTTCTTCTTGAGCATCTTAAGAGTGAAGAAGCCTTCCCTCTCCATCTCGTCGAGCCTCATCGAGATGTAGCCTGCCTGCCCTTTCAGCCTCGGGACCACGACATACTCGAGGGCGTTCACCCTCCTCTTCGTGGTCTCAATCTCCTTCAAGAGATTCCTTATCGCGTTCTCGGTTTTCGCAATCTCGATTATTGTCGCAAGCGATGCCTCGAAAGCTGCGGCAGTCTCGTCGATTTTGGCAGAGCTTCCCGCGAAGCTGTATCCCCTGTCCAGGGCGCTCCTCTTCTCATACGACCCTTCAATGTCCGCAATCCGGACTCCCATCACGTTCTTCACGCTGGTTTTTATGTTCGGGACTTTTTTTACGGCCAGGGCGGAACCCTCTATCTGAGCGATGCTGTGGTACGCCTTTGCGAATGCGAGCGAGCTGAAAGCAGTCTTCATCTGGGAGTTCAGCACAGATCTCAGGTCTTTCGCCTTCTTCAGGATTGAGAAGAACTCGAGCACGAGTACGTCCCTCTTCTGCTTGAGGAGCTTGTGCCCTTTGCCAGCTAGCTTAATCCTGCCCTTGATGTTGATGAGCTCCATTCTCGTGGGCTTTACAGGTTCTTCTGCCATCCAAAAACACAACCAAACGCAGTTGCACGGCGCGGTGAGCGGCATTCGAATGCCGCTCAGTCGGCCCCGAGGGCCGACCAAGCGCTTCGAAGCGCTTGCCGCCTGTTGCCGGCGCAACTGCTTTTCTCTTTCTCTTAGTGGCTCACAGCCACCTCAACATCTTTCCTATGCTTCCTCCCGTATTTCTCGATGAACTCCTTCTTTATTCTCTTGAGCTCAGTCTCAGGAAGGTCTGCCATGAGCTTCCAGCCGATGTCGAGAGTGTTCTCAATCCCCCGGTCCTCGTATTTCCCCTGGGCGATGAACTCTTTCTCGAACGCATCAGCAAACTTCAGGTATTTCTTGTCAGTTGGGGTCAGCGCCTCTTCCCCCACCACAGCTGAAAGGGCCCTCAAGTCCCTTCCTTCTGCATATGCGGCATAAAGCTGGTCGGCAACTCCCCGGTGGTCTTCCCGCGTTTTTCCCTTTCCGATTCCGAGGTTCATCAGCCTCGAAAGGCACGGGAGGACATCAATAGGTGGGTAAATCCCTTTCCTATGGAGTTCCCTGGACACCACAATCTGCCCCTCAGTTATATACCCCGTAAGGTCCGGAATCGGGTGCGTGATATCGTCCCCAGGCATTGAGAGGATTGAGAACTGCGTGATTGTTCCCTTCTTCCCCTTTATGCATCCGGCTCGCTCGTAAATTGAAGCAAGGTCCGTATACATGTATCCTGGGTATCCCCTTCTCCCAGGAATCTCCTCCCGAGCGCTTGCGACCTCACGAAGGGCCTCGCAGTAGTTCGTCATGTCTGTGAGAATCACAAGGACGTGCATATCCTTCTCGAAAGCAAGGTATTCGGCAGTCGTGAGCGCCATCCTCGGCGTAATCAGCCTCTCGACTGACGGGTCATTCGCCAGGTTCAGGAAGAGCACCGCCCTCCCGAGGGCTCCAGTTTTCTCGAAGTCCCTCATGAAGAATCCCGCCTCTTCGTGAGTAATCCCCATGGCTGCGAAAACCACTGCAAATTCCTCAGAGCTTCCAAGCACTTTTGCTTGCCTCGCAATCTGAACTGCGACATCGTTATGGGGCAGCCCGGACCCTGAGAAAATTGGGAGCTTCTGCCCCCTGACAAGCGTGTTCATGCAGTCAATTGCGGAAATCCCGGTTTGAATGAAATCTCCTGGCTTCTGCCTGGAATACGGGTTTATGGAGCCGCCGTTCACATCCAGCCTGTCCTCCCCAACAATCGGGGGCCCGTTGTCCCTCGGCTCGCCCAAGCCCGTGAAAACCCTCCCAAGCATATCCTCAGAAACGCCAATCTTTATGGTCTCCCCCAGGAACCGAACGCTCGTCTCGTGGGTGTCAAGCCCGGCAGTTGCGCCGAATATCTGGACAACTGCCTTGCCCTTTGATGTATCAAGTACCTGCCCCTTTGTTTTTTCCCCGGAGGGAAGAGTAATCTCCACAAGCTCGGCGTAAGAGATGTTCCCCACGCCCTCTACGAAAAGCAAGGGGCCGGCGACTTCAGTTACGGTTCTGTATTCCTTTATGCCCATTTTCTCACCTACTTTATAGCGTTAAACTGGTCATCAATGTTCTTCATTATCCCGTTGATGCCTTTCTCCGCTTCTTCCTCCTTTATCTCCTTCATCCTGGCAATCTCGTGAATTACCGGGAGGTCGGCGAACCGCTTCAGCTGTATCCCGGAGTCAATTGCCGTCGAAACCCTGTCGTGGAACTTCAGTATTGTCTTCAGCATCATGTACTGTTTTTTCGTGCTCGCGAACGCATCAACGTCGTGGTAGGCGCTCTGCTGCAGGAAGTCTTCCCTCAGCATTCTCGAGACGAGGAGGACCGCCCTCTCTTTCTCAGGGAGCGCATCAGGCCCGACCAACTGTACAATCTCCTGAAGCTCGGCCTCTTTCTGCAGGAGCGCGAGGGCCCTTTCCCTGAGCTCCGCGAAATCCGAGCTGATGTTGTCAGTGAACCAGTTCGCAAGCGTCGAAGTGTACAGCGAATAGCTCCTCAGCCAGTGGATGGCCGGGAAGTGTCTCCTATGGGCCAAGCTCGCGTCAAGCGCCCAGAACACTTTTGTGACTCGGAGCGTGTTCTGCGATACGGGCTCTGAAATATCCCCCCCCGGGGGCGAGACCGCGCCGATGACCGAAACAGAGCCGTTCCGTTTGTCGCTCCCAAGCGCAACAACTCTCCCTGCCCTTTCATAAAATTCCGCAAGCCTCCTTCCCAAATACGCGGGGTATCCCTCTTCACCGGGCATCTCCTCGAGCCTTCCCCCGATTTCCCTCATCGCCTCGGCCCACCTCGAGGTCGAGTCGGCCATCAGGGCCACATCATATCCCATGTCCCTGAAATATTCCGCAATCGTCATCCCGGTGTAAACAGACGCTTCCCTTGCAGCAACTGGCATGTTCGAGGTATTCGCAATCAGAACGGTTCTTTCCATGAGCGGCTTTCCGCTCCTCGGGTCTATGAGCTCTGGGAACTCCGTGAGCACCTCGCACATCTCGTTCCCTCTCTCCCCACACCCGACGTAGACAACGACTTTCGCATCAGACCACTTTGCAAGCGACTGCTGCGTGACCGTTTTTCCCGAGCCAAAAGGACCGGGGATGCAGGCTGTTCCGCCCTTTGCGAGCGGATAAAAAGTATCAAGTATTCTTTGGCCAGTGACGAGAGGAATCTCTGGAAAGAGCTTTTCAGCAACAGGCCTCGGCTTCCTAACATTCCATTTCTGCGAAAGCTTCACCTCGTGCTTGTGCTTTCCGCTGATTGTGCAGACAACCTCATCAATAGTGTACTTGCCGCCCTCTATGTGGGTGACTTTCCCCTCGACCCCGAATGGCACCATTATCCGGTGGTCGAACGCCTCTGTCTCATGCACAATTCCGAGCACGTCTCCAGGTCCGACCTCCTGGCCTTTCTTCACTGTAGCCTTGAACTCCCACTTCTTCTTTCTGTCAAGGGCCGAGGCCTCTATCCCCCTCTTGATAAAATTCCCGGATGTCGTGTGTATTATCTCAAGGGGCCTCTGCACTCCGTCATAAATTGCCTTGAGCATTCCCGGACCAAGCTCTACGGAGAGCGGCATGCCCGTGTTCTCGACAGTCTCCCCTGGCCTCAGCCCAGCAGTATCTTCATAAACCTGGATAATCGCCTTGTCGCCTTTGAGGCGGATAACCTCGCCGACAAGCCTCTCCTCTCCCACTCTAACGACATCATACATTCTCGCCCCGCGCATCTTATCCGCAACGACCACGGGTCCGGTGATTCTCTCAAGCACTCCCATTCAAAACACCCCTAGCAAATGCAATGTTCTCCAACTTCACTTTGAAATATCAAATCCCAAGGCCCTTTTCATCAGTTCCCCGAGCGACTCCTCTTCCGGAAGCTCTCCTTTGCTATCCGGTATCTCTACAACAACGGGCTTGGTTGTCTTCTCAATTCTTCTTTTCATTCTCCAGTCGAAACTCTGGACAATCCTCCGGTTTATCAAGATAACTCCAACATCCTCGCGCCCCAGGAGTTTTGCAACAATTTCCTCACAATCCCCGTTCTCCGCGGAGAATGTCTCTTGAATCCCCGCGAGCCTGAACCCCGTCAATGTGGTCTGATAACCAACCACAACTATCTTGTGTGGCAGTCTGTTATCATCGTTTTTTTCGACCATCTCAATCAACCTGCAATCACTAACATATCCTTGAGCTTCTCCTCAGGAATCCCGAACTCGATTGCGGCCAGGATTTTTCTGATGTTCCCGACTTCGACCTCTTTTAAGTAAATGTAGCCTACGATGGCGCCAATCGACAGCATCGATCGCCTCAGGGCGTTCACGCCCTTTTTCGCTACAAGGTTCTCTAAATACGTTTCGAAATGCACGAGCGACCTGTCTTTT
Organism: Microcaldota archaeon; assembly: GCA_043815135.1. Taxonomy (GTDB): domain Archaea; phylum Micrarchaeota; class Micrarchaeia; order Burarchaeales; family JAKAKT01; genus JAKAKT01. Next base: position 8,003 of record JBDRJJ010000073.1, read on the forward strand.
TTGTAAAGCTCGAACGGCTCAGACAAATCGTATCGCCTGGAGAGCTTTCTGATTGCCTCCTCGGTTGATTTCGTCTCTGAGAGTTTTAAGAGCTCTCTTTTTTCGATGAATCCCCCTTCCAGGAACAGTGCTTCGAGAACATCAGACGGCAGCTGCTCCCTTCTCGCCCGTATCCCGAGCATTATGTTCTTTGCGTCAATCTCCGTCTTCACAAGCGAGAGAACGGTCCCACCATCCTTACCCATCCCGCGAACTTTATCCGCAAGCCCCTTGAAATAGGCCCGGTCGAGCTCTTTAATCAGCTGGGAAAAGTCTCCCTTTCTCGCAGACGCCTCCCAGGTTTCCTTGGGCGGGCAGAAATCACACCTCTTTACGAAGCCTATGATGCCCTCAGTATCGGACTCCATCAACTGCTTCAGTTCCAACTCGCCAAGCCCCCCGGCCGGGACGATTGCAGGTTCTATCTTTCCCAGGGGCTGGCCCGTCATCTTTCCCTGCAATATCGCCTTGATGTTCTGGGCATCCCAAAAGCGGAGAAAAGCGATGACAGTGTCCATGCCGACGCTTGGAGTTATCCTGTTAATCTTCCTGAACGTCCGTGCCATATTCTTCCCCAGCGCC
>JBDRJJ010000074.1:0-2665 GCA_043815135.1 Microcaldota archaeon
TTGAGCGAGAAGCAGAAGGAAGCGCTAAAAGAGTTTGGAGTCCCTGAAGAGAAGAAAAAGAAGGGATTTTTCGATTCGATGTTCGGCTAACTGGCTTTGACATAGATATCTCCTGACATTGTCCTTGGCCTTCTCGCATCATCTGGTTCTTCTCCAGAAAAATAATACTCGAAATTTATTTTCCCTTTAAAGATATCGCCCGGAGAGAAGGACATTGGATTGCCATTCTCATCATTGCAAGAAACTGAGAAATCGACGTATTGCCTGGGGCCAATTGAAACATCGCGCACTTCTTCGTATTGTCCTTGTTTTTTCGTGCAGCTAATTCCAGTTATTATGATTGGTTTTTCGAAACCATGTACAATAGTGAAATTCAGCTTGCTCGTAGATGCAGAGAGGGAGAACTTGGGGCAGCTAACTCCTGGCGGCATGAAACATATTTCCGGGGAATTCGAGGGCAAAGTTGATGTGATTATGGCATAGGAAAACCAGAGAAAGACTATCGTAATCGCCATGTTTGGGACTACGGACACTAAGTGAAAATATTCTTTTGATTTGGTTAACTCTCTCACTGCGAGAATCTCAAAAAACAGGGCGAACAGCCCAATAATAAAAGAGAGAAAACCGGCGGCTTTAACAAGTGAATTGTCATCGAAAGGGGAGTAGACTGCAGCGGCAACCATGAGAAAAAGCATGGCGACATTCGCTATAAACGCAAGCCAAATGTACTTTTTTGGATGTTCCATTTCATCACCTGATTAAAAACTAAATGTTTCTTTTTTCTTAAGTTTCAGGAACCTATAGCCTATAAGGAACAATAGAAGGGCCAATGAGCCGTACCAGGCCATAGTTGCGTATGTTTTGTATGCTTGGGGAGCTTGCCTTCCTGGCTTTACGAAGACATCTGCATATGCGACCACATAACCTGTGACTCGCCTCAAAGACCTAGGGCCCTCATCTTGAAGATAGTAACCTACCTCCAGTTCCGAATCGAGCAAGGAACCTCTGCTGAAAACTAACCGTTCCCCGTCTTTGTAGCACCCCAAGAGGAAGGTCTTGCTCGCCCCTGAGCTGAGGAAAGTCCCTCCAAGGCCTGGGTCAAAGCCCTCGCAACTATTTGCAGTGCACTGCTCGAATTGCCCTCCGCAAGCAAAGCCGTTTATCATTATCGGCTTGCCAAGCTGGTTTTCCAGAGTAATGTTCAGCTTTCCGTTCTCACTGTATAAGTAAAAGCTCGTGCAGGCTATCCCTGGCTGAAGAAGGCAGAGTGGCTGGGGGGGAGGGGAAAGACCGCAGCATGTTATGAAGTTGGCTGAAAAAAGGAGCACGAAAACTGAAATCGAGAACAGCGCTATGAGCATGAGGGCAAACCCTCGCTTGAAATTCGTCTCTTTGATTAGGGCTGCGCCAAGGCAAAGGACTGTTATGAAGAGCGGGATGAATGCAACTATCGCAAGGCCGTCTATTGGCTTCAGGGGGAGTATTGCCAGGGAAGCGATAGAGAGTATTGAAAAATCAAGCCCCAGCCTCCACGTATCGTCCGGGTTCGGCTCGGAATTGATTACTTTCCTGACCAATAGGACGGCTATTAGAGCGAGAACAAATGCAAGTGGAATCGATTTGAAAAGGAGGACTGCTGCAGAGATGAAAGAAACTACGAGAATCGGGACTGCAACCCCGCCCCTATAGTCGCTTGGGAATTCCATTCACTATTTCCCCTTCTTGTCATCTCCGAACTGCTTGTAGAGAATCACCCAGAGAACCACGATTATCGTTATGTCCCGAAGGAGAGTCAGGCTCGCTGCAAGATACGGGCTGTTGATTAGGGGCGAATAAGTGGTCACGGGCATTGATTGAACTATCTGCTCTGAAACGTTCTGGGCGAAAGAGAGAGTTGGAAGCATTAGCGAGGCGAGAGCGAATTTTATGTTCATTTTTCCCACCTCACTCCCCTGCAAGCGCCTCGATTTTATGCATGAAGAGGCCGAGCGCGAAGCCGACAACTCCCGCAATTGCGAGGAACACTACTTCGAGAACATTTGACACTGCATTTGCAGAACCGCTGACTACAGAGCCTATTGCTGGGCCTGCTGCTGCAATTGATGCGATTATGAGGACTGCGCCGATGACCTCAAGCAGAAATCCTGCCGGACTTTTCATCTAATCACCGCTAAAGGTTGCTTAGCTTGTCCTTTAAATAACTTTTCAGGAGAGAATAGACTCATGTTTGAGGACAGGCTGAGGGAGGGGCTCGAGTCCTTAAAGAGGATGAAAAGCCCTCTCATCGTGAACCATTACGATTGCGATGGCATTTGCTCAGGCTCGCTAGTGAGAAAAGGGCTCCTGAAAATGGGAAAGACGTGCGAGAACAGGACATTCCGGGCACTGGATGAGGAAGTGCTTGCGAGTTTGAAGGGAGAGAAGGAGATGGTTTTCGTTGATTTTGGGGCCTCGATGAGCGAGAGAATTGAGGAGCTGATGCCTGATGCGAAGGTTGTCATTATCGACCACCACCAGGCAAAGGATTCGAAAATTCTCCAGGTTAACCCGTTTGTTTTTGGTATTGACGGGGGGAAGGAACTCTCTTCCTCAAGCACAGCATACCTGGTTTTTCATGATCCCTCGCTTGCTGATTTGGCAATTGTCGGTTCTGTTGGGGACATGC
>JBDRJJ010000075.1:0-15154 GCA_043815135.1 Microcaldota archaeon
CTTGCGCTTCCCACTGGGACGGTGTCGTCATCCATCGCAGACTAATTTGGCACCCCAGGGTTAATAATCCCCTTCCTCGAGCGAGCGAAAGGCTTAAATACTACTTGTTATATATTTCTAACATAATGTTTGAAAAAGATAACAAAATGTTTGAAATAAAGCACAAGGTGGTGTTATGGGTGGAAAACGAAGGGTCGTAATACAGGGAATCGTGTTAGGGGCACTCGTGCTCACTGGACTGCTGTTTGCAGCAATAGCATATAACAAAGGGAATATGCAGGAAGCGGGCATCGGGTTTCTGATTGCGGCGCTTTTTGGCGCTTTCGCAGTCAAATTCCTGAAAGACCAGCACGAAAACGTCGTGAAGGGATTCCCGCAGGAGGATGAACGATCAACAAGGATAAAACAGAAAGCCGGGTATTACACGTTCCTGATATCGATATATTTGTTGCTTGCCATTGGTATGTACAGTGACGAGAGCGCAGTGAATCCAAGCCTGCCAATGATGAGGGACACATCACAAGCAACTGGGCTGGCCATCGGTTTGATGGCGTTGACATTTGGCATATGCTGGTGGTATTTCAGCAGGAAAGGCGATGTTGGATGAAGACCCGTATAAAGGAGTACCGGGCGCGGCACGATATGACCCAGGAGGACCTCGCGAGGAAAGTGGGAGTGAGGAGGGAGACCATTGTGTTCCTCGAGGCTGGAAGATACAACCCATCGCTCAAGCTCGCATGCGCGATAGCGAGAGTGCTGAAGGGGACTGTGGAAGAACTGTTTGTTTTCGAGGAAAAGGAGTTGAAAGCCTAAGCTCTCTCGAAAAGCGCCTGAATCCTTTCCCGCTTGAATGTTTTCTTTTCGTAATGTACTTCGCGGAAGATTGTTTTGGATTCTTTTTTCTTGAAATTTGAGAATAAGTTGCCAAGTTCCTGCTCGGTGAAGTAGTGGTAGGCGAGCTTGTTCCCTCTCTGGAACGTGTTTTTTTCTATTTCTTTTCCTTTCCCGAATCTCATGTCCCCGACTGAAAAAACCCGGACAAAAACTTTCCCGCCTGGAACAAGGACTCGCTTGATTTCAAAGACTGCTTTTGCCCGGTCTTCGGAAAGGAGGTGCTCGAGAATGTGGAAAGAGAGGACGATGTCGAATGAGGATTCTGGGAATGGAAGATCGCACACATCAGCCACCAATATCTCCGCATCATTTCGCCCGAGCCTTTCTGCCATTTCCTTGCAAAGCTCAACGGCTTTTGGGGAGGAGTCTATTGCTGTGACCTTGCAGTTCGTCCTCAAAATTCCTGAAAGAGTTTTCCCGTTTCCGCATCCTAGCTCTAGAACTCGTGAATTTTCGGGCAAATCAAAATCCAGGTGGGCGGGACCGTGCCAGAGCGAACCCTTCTCAGAGTATTCCTTGTCCCATTTCTTGATCTGCAATTCCTTGAACGAATGCATGAGAGTTGATTCGATGTGAGGGTTAAAAAACTGAACCTGCACAACCTATCCGTGCCCTCGTAGTCTAGCCTGGATAGGATGCGAGCCTCCGGAGCTTGAGACCCGAGTTCGAACACCAAAAGAAAACAATTTGTTGGGACAGGAATTCCATCCGACCCGTTCCGTGAGGAGGGGGTCAGGAGGAACCTGAAACTGGGGGGGAGGAAACCTCCTCCCCGCGGTTCGGAAATCTCGGCGAGGGCGCTTTCTTTTTTCCATTAGGAGTATGGAGATGTAAAAATCAAACGGAGAATTAGCCTACTCAATCACTTTTATGCACTGCACGGGGCACGCGTCAGCGGCCTCCTTGTTGCAGCCGACCTCGGGAAGCTCGACTTTTATCGGCTTCGCCTTGCCGTCGTCAGTCATCTCCCAGTTGTCCGGGCAGATGGACGCGCATGCGCCGCAGCCTATGCAAGCCTCGTGGTCCTGCTCAATCTTCGCCATTATTTATCACCTCATTTCATATCAACTGAAAAGCTTAAATTCGCTACCATCCGCGAACACTGTTCACTTCTGCCAGGGCCTTCCCTCGAGCGTTACTGCCGTCCTCGGGTTGTAGGCCTTTATCGCGTAGAAGTGCGCGCCCTCGGGCTCGCAGCCCGCACGATTTAGGTCGAAGAGAACCCCCCTGCCACTCACGTTGTATGCAGTCACTGTGAGACTATCCCCAACAAGAACATCCATCCTGAAGCCCATGTAGACATAGGATTGCGACTTTCCATTGTCAAGCATCACGATTGTTTTCTTCGTGTCCTCGCAGGAAGATTCTATCCGGGTGATTTTTCCGTCAATGTTCTTTGGCGGGCCGTAGAGGAGATTGTAGTCCACCCACGTGTTGCTGTGGAGAATCCAGTACCCGCCAACCCCTACGAGCAGGATGAAGAATACGATGTATAGCATCCCAATGCCGGGGTCATCCTGGCCTTTCATAACTTTTTCTTGTAAGAAGCCCTTTTTATTTATTAGCTAAAAAAATGTGGATGTCTTCGTATATCGGGCCATTTGGAGTCAGGGTGCTTTTCTTGAGGGAAAATAAATTAATTGCACAGTCCCCGAAGGGCTCTGAGCGGTGTTTCTCTAGTAGCGTGCTTAACTGCACTTTCTCTTTCGCGCGTGCGAGTGTGAGGTGGGGGGTGAACTGCTCTTTTTCGAAACCGAGTTGTTCAAGCTTCGGGGAGATTCTTGAGTGAAGCTCGAGCAATCCAGGACTTTCTATCCCGGCCCACAGGATTCTGGGGGAGAATTCATTCGGGAAAGTTCCGAGGCCCTTGCAAACGAGGGGGAATGGGAAAAATTCAATGGCTCCCAGAACCCCTGAGATTTCAGTTGCCTTATCCTCGTTTATGTCTCCTAGGAATTTTAGGGTGATGTGCATGCTCTTTGTGCTCACGGGGCGCATCCCTTTCGGGAGTTCTAGGCGGGAAAAGTTTTTTGAGATGCTTTCGGGAATTTCGACTGCGAGGAAGGCGCGCACTCCCCTCACCCTGATTTGATTTCTTTGAGCCACTGCAGTACATAGTCGAGGTATACGTAAATAACTCCGAGGAACGCGACCATAAGGAGAAGGATGCCTACCACTAGCTCGGACTCAACCCCTGCGACGTGGGTGACTTTCCCTTTCTTGTTCTTGGTTACTAGCTCCCAGACCATAAGGGTATTTTTAAAAGAAACATTTTTATTCTGCTCTAGAGATAGTAGTCCGAGGAGACCATGAAAGGGAATATTGTTGCAGTTGCGTTGTTGCTTTTAGCAGTAGGGGTTTTTGCTCTTGAGCTTACGATTTACGAGCCGATTTCGACGAAAGTGACTGACGGGCAAATCATCGATTTGGGGGTTGTTGGGCCGGGCCAGACTGCTTACGTGGTCGCTGAGTCCGAGATTAAGGAAGGAGGGCTCCAGGGGAAGGGTGGAAGGCTGGATAAACTGGTGTTCATGGGCGGGCCAGCTGGGTGGAACACTACCGACAGCCCGCTTTATAGCGTTCCCATGAAGGCGATAATCAAGGTCCCAAGCGATGCTGCTGACGGAACTTACGAATTCCAGATGAAAGCAGTGGACGAGGGGGGAAAGGAGCAGTTGGGGGATGTTTCATTCAAGGCAAGGCTTGTCATAAGCAAAGACATCTTGGAGATGGACGTGAGCCCGGCTGAAGCGAAGACCGGGGCAGGGCAGCCTGCTGGCTATTACGTTACTATTAGGAACACTGGAGTCGCAAGCGATGTGTTTGAAGTGACTTCCGAGGGGTTGCCCGGGTGGAGATACAGGCAGGTGGTGTTCGTTCCGAAGAAATCAGTGAAAGTCGTGAGATACGAGGTTGCAGCGGACGAGGAACAGGAATACAGGCTCAAGATAAGGGTTGGCGCGCCGTTCTCAAGCGAGCTTCTTAAGGCTGAAAAAGAAGTAGGACTCACAATCAACACGAACCTCGTTTCCGACCTTCAGGCCACTGGGCACGGGCTGCTCCTGTTTCCGACCATTGAGCAGCCTGTTTACAGCATTATGGGGCTGATTTCGAACTTGTTTTTCAGGTAATTCCGATGAGAGAAAGGGAGGCCGCAAAGCAAGCGGCGAAAAGAATTTTAGGGGAGCCTGGGCTCAACTTGGAGAAATTGAAAAAGGAGCTGAGCGTAAGCTTCAGGATTCAGGCGCTCAGCAACTCCAGCATATTGAGGGAGATACCAAAAAATAAGCGGAGCCACGAAGTTCTAAAGTTACTAAAACTTAGGCCCGTTAGGACGGTTTCCGGGATTGCAAGCATTGCTGTGATGAGCAAACCCTCTCCTTGCCCCGGGGAATGCATCTACTGCCCTGGCGGAACGGAATCCCCAAAGAGCTATACTGGAGACGAGCCTGCTGCGATGAGGGGGAAGCAAAACGATTTCGACCCCTTCAAACAGGTTAGCGCGAGGCTCAGGCAGCTTTCGGAGATTGGACACACTGTGGATAAGTGCGAGCTCATAATAATGGGCGGAACGTTCAACTCGAGGCCGCTTGAGTACCAGCGCTCTTTCGTGAAAGGTTGCCTTGATGCGATGAATGGGAAGAAAAGCAAAAGTTTGGAGGAAGCGAAAAGAAAAAACGAGCGGGCGAATGTTCGCGCAGTTGGGATAACTTTCGAAACCCGGCCAGACTATGCAAAAAGAAAAAACATAAGCGAGATGCTCGAGTTGGGTGGGACGAGAGTCGAATTGGGAGTCCAGACGTTGAGCGACCAGGTGTACAAGAAGGTGAATAGGGGCCATAAGGTCGAGGATGTGGTGCTCGCGACAAGACTGTGCAAGGACTCCGCGCTCAAGGTGTGCTACCATATTATGCCCGGCCTCTTCTCAAGCCCCAAGAAGGATGTTGGGATGTTCAGGAAGCTTTTCAAGGATTCCAGGTTCAGGCCGGATATGCTGAAAATTTACCCCTGCATGGTGGTGAAGGGGACAAAACTATATGATATGTGGAAACGAGGCGAGTACGAGCCGTATGACACTGAGACTGCTTCTGAAGTGCTCGCGCAGGCGACTAAATTCATCCCCCCCTATGTCCGGATAATGCGCGTCCAGAGGGATATTCCCCTCCCGCGAATCGAGGCAGGAGTAAGAAACAGCAACCTGAGGCAGATTGTTGAGAAGAAGCTGTGGGAGAGGGGGGAGAGATGCGCGTGCATCAGGTGCAGGGAGAGCGGCTTGCGGGAGCTTAAGGGAGGGGGAAGGGCGGATCCTGCCCTCGCCAAACTTTGCAGGCTCGATTATGAGGCGAGTGGGGGGGGAGGAGACGTTCCTTAGTTTCGAGAGTGAGAGCGGGCTGTTTGGGTTCTTGAGGCTTAGGAAGCCCTGCCAGCCGTTTAGAAAAGAAATTGACGAATCCACTTCGCTTGTCCGTGAACTCCACGTGTATGGGAGCGCGCTCGGAATCGGGAAGGAGCCAGATAGCGAGCTCCAGCACAGGGGATTCGGGAAGCAGTTGCTAGAGGAGGCTGAGAGAATTGCGAGGGAAGAGCATGGTGCGAGCAAGTTGGTCGTAATCAGCGGGGTCGGCGCCAGAGAATATTATTATAAGATGGGATACAATAGGGATTGCGCGTATGTATCGAAGAGACTCTGATGTTGGAAGTGGTTCTTGTGTATTCGCAAAAAGTTTCTGAGAAACTGAGGGGTTTTGGGGTTTTAGTGGGGGACAGGATTAAGCTCGCTGGGCGAGAGGGCATACTGATGCCAAAGCCCGAGGCAGGAGACCCCGAATGCATTGTAGTGAAACTTGATAGTGGATATAATATCGGGATAATGTATGAGGAGGGAATGAGCGTGGAAAAGCTCGAGGGAAGGGCGGAGCTGGAAAAGCCCGCACCCACGGAAGTGAAATTTGACGAGGATAAACCGCTGGTCTCCATACTGATGACCGGGGGAACGATTGCAGCTAGGGTCGACTACAGGACGGGGGGAGTCGTCCCTGCGTTCACTGCTTCTGATGTTGTTTCAGCTGTCCCGGAGCTCGCAAGATTTGCAAAGCTCAGGTGCAAGTCGGTGATGAACGTCTTTTCTGAAAACATTAGGCCTGAGCACTACAAATACTTGGCAGGCGCGATTGCGAGCGAAATATCTGATGGGGCGAAGGGAATCGTCATACTTCACGGAACGGACACGATGCATTATACCTCGGCGATGCTTTCATTCATGCTGGGCAAGCTTCCGGTGCCAGTAGTCTTGGTGGGCGCCCAGAGAAGCTCAGACAGGGGCTCGAGCGATGCTGCGATGAACCTCATATGCGGAGTGAACTTCGCGGCAAATGCAGACTGTTCAGGCGTATACGTCTGCATGCACGGCGGGTTGGATGACAAGGACTGCCACGTGCACTTGGGGACGAGAGTGAGGAAGATGCACACCAGCAGGCGGGATGCATTCAAAAGCATCGACATCAAGCCAGTTGCAAAGGTGAATTTCGAAAGTGGCGAGATTGTATTCGCGGGCTCACTCCCGCCAAAGGGGGGCGACCCTGTTGATGTTGCGTCTGCGCTTGAGGAAAAAGTGGCGATGCTGAAAATTTATCCGGGGATATCGCATGAACAAGTTTCACTTTTCAGGGAAAATGGGTTTAAGGGGGTTGTCTTGGAAGGCACTGGCTTGGGCCATATGCCGTGCAAGGGAGACGGCGAGAATGGGGGGGAGAACGAGCTTGTTTTCAAAGAGGTGAAAGCGCTTTGCGAGAGCGGCTGTGTCGTGGTGATGACCTCCCAGTGCATCTACGGGGACGTGAATCTCAACGTCTACAGCACGGGGAGGGACCTAGAGGGGACTGGCGTCATTTCAGGGCACGGGATGCTTCCTGAGACCGCGTATGTCAAGCTGATGTGGCTCCTGGGGAACGTCGGAGCCGAGAAAACCCGGGAACTGATGACTAAGAACATTGCTGGCGAGATTGTCGAGAGAAGGGAGATTAGCGCTGATTTCGAGAGTTGAGCGGAATGAAGGTCGGTATTGAGATACACCAGAGGCTTGATGTGAGCAAACTCTTCTGCAACTGCCCTTCAGCTCCAGCTAGGGAGGAAGGAACGGGCTTCCTGAGGAGGCAGAGAGTTGTCGCAGGGGAGCTCGGGAAGTTTGATGCTGCTGCAGTCCAGGAATCAACAAGGAGAAGGCAGTTCTTTTACCAGGCTCCGGCCAATTGCTCGTGCCTCGTTGAAAGCGACGATGAGCCGCCCCATGGAATGAACCCGGAAGCCATCGACATAGTGCTCGAGGCCTGCCTGCTTCTCAAGGCGAAAATTGTCGATGAGGTACAGGTGATGAGAAAAACTGTCATTGACGGAAGCAACACGAGCGGGTTCCAGAGAACCGCAATCGTGGGCTTAGACGGAAGCTTGGCCACGAGTAGGGGGGAGGTTGGGATACCCTCGATTTGCATTGAGGAGGAGAGTTCCGGGATTCTTGGCGAGAAGGACGGAGTCGCAAAGTTCTCGCTCGACAGGCTCGGAATACCGCTCGTGGAAATTGCAACTGACGCGAGCATTGTTGACGGGGAGCACGCGCAGGAAGTTGCTGAGAAGCTCGGGATGATTCTGAGAGCAACTGGAAAAGTCCAGAGGGGCATCGGGACCATTAGGCAGGATTTGAATGTTTCGATTGAAGGCGGGGCGAGAGTCGAGATAAAGGGAGCCCAGGAACTGAAGCTCATTTCAAAATTCGTCGAGAGCGAAGCAAAGCGGCAGGAGGCCCTGATAAGAATCGGGGAGGAGATCCGCAAGAGATTCGGAGGGGAGCCCAAGTTCGAAAGCGAGGTCCTTGACGTCACTAGGGTTTTCTCGACCACTGAATCCAAGCTTTTGAGGAAAACGCTGGATCGTGAGGGGAAAGTGCTTGCGCTCAAGCTCGAAAAGATGAGGGGAATCCTTGGGGAAAGCATGGGGGAGGGAAGAAGGTTTGGGAGTGAGCTCTCAGACTATGCAAAAACGGCGTCTGGAGTGGGCGGGATTATCCATTCAGATGAGGATTTCGGGAAGTATGGCATCGTCGAAGGGGAAAGGAATGAAGTCGCGGAGAAACTTTCAGTAGCCGCGGAAGATGCTTTCGTGATTATTGCAGATTCTGAAGAAAAGGCACGGGACGCAATAGAGGCTGTGAGAAGAAGGGCTATGACAACGGGCGTCCCAAAAGAGACAAGAAGGGCCCTTCCGGATGGGGCGAGCGCCTACATGAGGCCGCTTCCCGGGAGCGCGAGGCTTTACCCTGAGACCGATGTCCCCCCGGTGAGGATTGATGCGGACCTCATAAAAAGCATAAAAAATATGCTCCCTCCGATGCCCGAGGACAGGCTAAAGAGGCTCGAGGGAATGCTGGGGAAAGAACTCGCAAAGAAGCTTTTCAACTCAAAGGAGGAACTCGTTTTCGAGCTTATTACCAACACAAACCAGAAGGTAGAGCCACAGCTTGTCGCAGTGACCCTGCAGGACACGGTGGTGAACCTAAGGCGCGAGGGAGTTAAGGTTGACATTATCACCGTAAGCCACCTCCAGGACCTGTTTGTCGAGTATTCCAAAGACCTCTTCGTTAAAGCGGCAATCCCGGAAATCCTTAAGTCCATGTCCGAGAACCCTGGCTCGACGTGCGAGCAGACTGTCGAGAAACTAGGGGTGAGGAAGGTGAGCGGCGAGGAACTGAAAAAGCTCATCGAAAACGAGAGCGGGGACCTCGGGGCGATTATGAAGAAGCACAGGCTCGTGGTTGACGCGAAAGAAGTGAAAAAAATTCTCGGGAAGTGAGGTCTTGGGATGGTCGGCACTCTGCAGTTCCTTGCGATTGTAACTCTGATTATCATGTTCATTGGAGCAACGATAGTTGGATTGCTCGGGGTTGTTCCTGTTTGGTCCGATGTGTTGATGGCAAGAAGCCCGAGAGACCTGGGAATCAACTACACAAAGAGCGATTATGAAAGCGGGCTTGCGAAAATCCCGGGGCATGTAATCACTAACCCCGAAGGCGCTTGCCTGACCTGCAACTACTCTTCAAGCGGAACTGTGCCTGTTGATGCCGTTATCACGCAGGAGGAGTTCACGGCGCAATTGAACAAGCTTAACGAGAAGAATGGGCCAGCAAGGGACATACAGGTAAAAATCAGCAATGAAATCCTGGAGCTATCCTGTTTTATCAATGACCCGGGGGTTAATGCCCCAATTTATGTGAAGGGGAAAATTGAAAGGGTTTCTCCGAAAGAGGTCAAGGTGTTGGTCCAATATCTCGAGATGGGTAGGATTGGGATACCGTTTGGCCTGGCACAACAACCCGCGAATGAAGTTATTGTCGAGTTCTTCAGAAAAAACCCCGGGCTTAGTATTGAGAGGCTCAATCTCACAAACGAGGGAATCGAATTCAAGGGAACTTTCCCAAGGGAGATTGTCGGGGAGCCCTGAAGCTGGGGCATTGATTTTTTTCACTGTAGCGGAAGCCCTTCCCTTTTTTAGCTAAACTATTAATCTTAAAAAAATATCATATTTTAAGAAAAAAATGAACTAATGGGTTTAAATACTAGAAAAATGATGAAGAATTAGTCATGATTCAATCGTGATACAATGTTACTCGACGCAAAGGATAGGGCTATCCTTCTCCATCTAGAGAGCGACGCGAGGATTCCAATCTCGCACTTGGCAAAAAAAGTAAGACTCTCGAAGGACGGGGTAGCGTATAGGATAAGGAACATGGAACGCCGCGGGCTCATCAGGGGGTTCTACGCCGTTCTCAACGCCCCGAAGCTTGGATTCGTTCCGCACAAGGTCATGGTGAAATTTCAGGATGCAAGCCGGGAGAAGGAAGAGGAGACTGCATACTACCTAAAAAGCAACGGGAAGGTGGAGTGGATTGCAAGTTGCGATGGGCGATGGGACTTTATGTTCATTTTCTGGGGGAGGAGCACGCACGAGTTCAACAGGTTTTATGTGAAGCTCCTGGAGAAGTATGGCCAGTTCATAGGGGATAGGGGACTCAACATAATAACTGAAAGCCACTCGTGCAAGAGAAAATACATCGCATCTACGAACCCAGAAGAATCCGTATCTTCGGAAGCCCCCTCGGTCGGGGGGTTGGACGAGACCGACCTTGAGATAATCCGGCTGATGGCAGGCAACGCCAGGATTCGGACTCTCGAGCTTTCTAAGGAAGTTGGGATGGCCCCGGACTCGATTGCCAAGAGGGTTAGGTCGCTCGTTGAACGGGAGGTTATGCAGAGATTCAGGCCCATGCTTGATGTGGGGGTTCTTGGCTGCCAGTCCTACGACGTGATGATTAGGCTGAACACTGGGGGGAAACTCAAAAAGATTTTCGATTTCTTCAAGCATCACCCAAACGTCATCCACTACTCCAGGTATAGCGGGAGCTTTGATGTTGGGTTGACAGTGGAAATCGAGAACAGCGCGAAGTTTAGGGGGATTACGAGGGAGATGAAGGAAAAATTCCCTAAGGAGATAAGGAGTTATGAGTCATCCTTGGTGTATAAGGAGCATAAAACGGTGTTTTCGCCGCTTGGTTAGGCTCTTGCCACCCCGGAGTCTTTGGCGGCTTTCTTGACTGCATCTGCCACTTTCGCGTGGACCTCGCGGATGAGCGGGTCGGGTATTATGTAATCGATTGAAAGCTTGCTTGCGACTGCGTCCGCGAGAGCATGCGAAGCTGCAACTTTCATCTCCTCATTGATCTGGGACGCGCGCGAGTCGAGAGCGCCCCTAAAAATTCCCGGGAACCCGAGAAGGTTGTTAACCTGGTTCGGGTAGTCGCTCCTTCCTGTTGCGATTATTTTTGCGCCTGCTTTTTTCGCTTCTTCCGGAGGGATTTCAGGAATTGGATTTGCGAGGGAGAATACTATCGGGTCTTTTGCCATGGCCCTAATCATCTCCGAAGTTATGCCACCCGGGGAAGAAACCCCGATTATCACGTCTGAGCCCTTGCATGCTTCGAGAGTTGAACCCTTGGTTTTCTTCTTGTTTGTGAGCTTTGCAAGCTCGTCGACGTGTGCATGACCGGAGCCTTCGCCGATAATCCCATGCCTTCCGCACACTATGACGTCCCCGAAGCCTGCGTTCAGAAGGTGTTTTGCTATTGCAGAGCCGGCAGCGCCCGCGCCAATGACGACGACCCTGGAGCTTGATGGCTTTTTCTTCACGAGCTTTATCGCATTGAGCAAACCGCCTAAGGCAACTACTGCGGTTCCGTGCTGGTCATCGTGGAAAACTGGGATGTCGAGAATTCTCTTTAGTTCCCTTTCGACTTCGAAGCATTTTGGGCTTTCGATGTCCTCTAGGTTGATTCCCCCGAAAGCCGGGGAAACGGCACGGATTATTTCGACTAGTTTTTTTCCATCCTTCTCGTCAACGCAAATTGGGAATGCGTCAATTCCGCCGAATTCCTTGAAGAGTATCGCCTTGCCTTCCATGACCGGGAGCGCTGCCTCTGGCCCGATGTCCCCGAGGCCGAGGACCCTCGTCCCGTCGCTGACAACAGCGACTGTGTTCCATTTCGAGGTGTAGTCATACACCAGCTGCTTGTTCTTTGCAATTCTCCTGCACGGCTCGGCAACCCCCGGGGTGTATGCAAGGGATAGGTCTTTCCTGGTCTTGAGCTCCACCTTGCTTGCAACTGCAATCTTCCCTTTTGCATCCACATGGAGCTTTACGGATTCTTCATCTAAGGACATTGTTTCACCTTTCAGTTCAATGCTTGAAATGCCGGAAGCCGCTGAAAACGAGCCCCATCTCGTGTTCGTCGGCTGCATGTATTATTTCAACATCGCGAATCGAGCCGCCTGGCTCGAGAAGGGCGCTCACCCCGACCTTGGCGTACTCGTCCAGCGTGTCGCGGAATGGCAGGAAGGCGTCTGAGGAGACCACCGAGCCCTTCAAATCGAATTTCGCCTCCTTTGCTTTCGAGATGGAGGTCTTGCAGGAATCGACCCTGCTCATTTGCCCTGCGCCAATTCCTAGGACCTGGAGGTCTTTAGCGATTATGAGGGCGTTCGATTTCGTGTGCTTCACGAATCTAGTGGCAAATTCGAGGTCGTTGATTTCCCGCTCAGTGGGCTTTTTTTTGGATACGGCCCTTAGGCTGTCCCGGTTGAAGATAACTGAGTCCTTCTCTTGGGAAAGAAGCCCTCCGAAAACCCACCGGTAATTGAGCTTCTCCTTGGTGCCCACGAGGCTTGATATGTCGATTATCCTTCGCTTGGGCTTTTTCCGCAGAATCTGCATCGCGTCCTCATCGTAGCCTGGGGCGACGATTACCTCGACAAACTTGTCCCCGATGGATTCAGCTGTCGCCTTGTCGACCTTCTTCCCGAAAGCGATTATGCCCCCGAAAGCTGAAAGCGGGTCTGTTTGAAGCGCCCTCTCGTATGCATCCTTTAGGGTTTTCCCGAGGGCCCCTCCGCAAGGGTTCGTGTGCTTTATGATTGCACATGCATTTTCTCCCATAAACTCCATAATCAGCCCAAAAGCTGCATCAGCATCAAGGTAGTTGTTGTAGGACATCTTCTCGTCCGAGTGAACTGGCGCGTGGAGGATGCTCGTGCTCCCCAAAAGCGAGTAAGCGGTCGCATGCTGGTGGGGGTTCTCCCCGTATCTCAGGCTGAATTCCTGTTTGAACCGAAGCTCGTACATCAGCGGGAAGCCCTCGTGCTTCCCGAAATGGCTCGATATCGCCCAATCGTATTCAGCTGTTCTTGCAAATGCCTTTTCCATGAGCCTTCTGCGCATCGCTGGGGAGAAGTCCTTGTTCTCTTTCAGCTCCTGGATTAGCGCCTCATAATCCGAAGGGTCCACGACCACGGCAACGCTCTCGAAATTCTTCGCAGCCGAGCGAATCATCGCCGGCCCGCCTATGTCGATGTTTTCGATTATCTCCTGCTCCGATGCCCCTTTCTTTGCAATCGTCTTTTCAAATGGGTAAAGGTTAACGACCACCATGTCGATTGGTTCGATTCCCTGCTCCTTGGCTTCTTTCGCGTGCTCCTTCCTTTTGTAGAGTATGCCACCGTGGACTTTCGGGTGCAGAGTCTTGACCCTTCCCTCAAAAACCTCGGGTGAACCGGTAAAATTGGAAATCTCAGTAACTGGGATTCCTGCCCTTTGAAGCTCCTTGGCCGTCCCGCCAGTGGAGAGTATCTCTACCCCTAGCTTATGGAGTTCCCTGCAAAATTCGGCGACTCCCGTCTTGTCATATACGCTTACAACCGCTCTCTTGACGACCACAAAGTTCCCCTCCTATTTGAGTGCGATAAATATAAAAAGTGTTGGTGCGTAGGGATACGACGCTAATCGATTGGAGGGGTGGAAGTAATGGCTGATATTCCTTTCTTAGATATCGTGATTTTCGGGAATGAGCTCTGGCAGTATGCGCTGTCCCTTTTGATAGTGCTGGCCTCAGTTGTTCTGGCTAAGATTGCTTATTACGTCATCAGGCACTACATCAAGGCGCTAACTGCGAAAACCAAGACTAAGCTCGATGACATCTTAGTCGAGGTGATGGAAGGGCCCCTGCTCGCGCTCATCATAATCCTCGGAGTCTCCTACGCAAGGGCTCCGCTCACTCTCCAGGCCGATATCGACGGGATGATTACTGCCTTTGTGGGCGTGCTGCTCACCCTTGATGTGGCATGGTTCCTGTCAAAGCTCTCCGATGGGGTGATAAGAAACTACGTAACCCCATTGGCGGATAAAAGCAAGTCCAAGCTGGACGACCAGCTGGTCCCCATTGTAAAGAACGGAGTCCGAATTATTTTGTTCACTCTCGCATTCCTCAGCATCCTCTCGAACTTCGGGTATGACATAACTGCAGTCCTCGGGGGACTCGGGATTGCCGGCATTGCGATTGCGATGGCTGCGAACCACTCGCTCAGCCACATCATAGGAGGTGCGACAATTTTCGCAGACAGGCCATTTGAGGTCGGGGACTCAGTTAAGATTGGGGGGACATTCGGAAAGGTTGAGGAAGTGGGAATGAGGTCAACGAGGATCAGGACGTTTGACGGGATATTTGTGACGATTCCGAATGCTGATGTGGCGAATTCAGTAGTCGAGAACTATTCCAAGACAACGAGGAGGAGGATTACGCTCAACATAGGAATTGAGTACGGAACGGCCCCCAAGAAAATCGAGGAGGCCAAGAGGATTGTCAAGAAAATCGTAAAGGAAACGGATGGCCTCGACCATAAGGAAGTGAACATCTACTTCATGCAGTTCGGGGATTCGTCGCTTAATCTGGTGGGCCATTATTACCTGGTTGACATTGACAAGCTGTTCGTTGTCCAGGACATCGTGAACACGAGGGTGAACGAGGAGTTTGCAAAAGCTAGGATTGGATTCGCGTTCCCGTCCAGGACGATTTACATGAAGAAGGGCTAGAGTAGCGAACCCGGGAAGAAGTTCTGCCTGTGCTCCCTCGTTATCGGGATGGGCTCGTAGTCGACTATGGTCTCTGGGAAAATCTCCCTCATCTCTGAAAGGATTGATTGGAGGTGCTCCACGTTTTTGACCTCCATCACGAGGTCTGCGTCCCAGCGCCCAACTGCACGGATGTAGAGGTATATGTTGGGGTTTGACCTGCAGAATTCCTCAACGGCTTTCTCCTTCTCCCGGGTCATGTTGACGAATTTCAGCATCACCTCGTATCGAATCAGGTAAGGAATTCTTCCCTCGCTCATCCCGTGGTAACCCTGGATTACTTTCCTCCCCTCAAGGCGCTTTATTCTCCTGGCAACTGTGGCTGGGTCCACCCCAATGCGCCCACTTATCTCTGTTGTTGGGGTCCGGGCATCCTCTGCCAATACCGCGAGAATCCTTCTATCGATTTTATCTGTTTTCACAAGCTCGAGGTCGCTTTCCCAGTGCCAGAGCGGCTCGGGCCTTGCACTTTCGCTGACAAGGTGCGTTCTTGAATACCATGTGCCGGAAACGTTGAAGGAGATGTTGTAGTCCCGAATCACGTCTGGGAATTTCTCCTGGATTTGGTTGAACATCTTGTAGAAGTGGCCGATGTTCCTCGCAAGAAGCGAGACACACATGTCCCACTTGCCGACGCACTCAGAAAACCAGAGGATGCTTGCGTGCTCCAGGATGTAGTTGACGAACGCTCTCTTTTTGGCCGGGGTGATGTCACGAAGCTGGAGCCAGGTGTCGTAGCTGTAGAAACCGAGCCTGG
>JBDRJJ010000076.1:0-2706 GCA_043815135.1 Microcaldota archaeon
CTCGTGCGAACTCTTTATTACCCGCGTTGCTTCCTCCAAATCATAAAGCACTTCAGGTATGAGTACCGCTTCCGCCCCGCCCGCGATTGCGGACTCAAGGGCGATGAATCCCGCCTCCCTTCCCATCACCTCTACAAAGAAAGGCATGCCATGCGAACTGGACGTGTCCCGTATCCTGTCAATCGAGCTTAAGGCAGTGTTTATCGCAGTATCGAAGCCTATCGTGTCGCTTCCGTAAACGTCATTGTCAATCGTGCCCGGCACTCCGACTATCGGCAACTGGTGCTCCAAAAACAGCTTGTGCGCGCCCTGGAAAGAGCCGTTCCCGCCTATTACAATCAGTCCTTCAATGCTCAATTCCCTTGCAGTCTCATAAGCGGTTTTTCGGTATTCTGGCTGGAGGAATTCCTTGCATCTTCCTGCTCGAAGAATTGAGCCTCCAAGCTGGATGATATTGGAAACGGAACGAGAGTCTAGTTCAGCTGTTCTATTGTGGACAAGTCCGGTAAAACCATCAAGAAACCCAACAACCTTCACATCATAACTCACTGCCGTCCTAACAACGGCTCTTACGCACGCATTCATCCCCGGGGAGTCGCCCCCGCTCGTAAGAACTCCAATTTTTTTCATACCAATCACTCCAATTTTTTATCAATCTTTTTATCGTTCCTCGTTCCTCGCCAGACTCCGTTCAGCAACGGAATAGCATAAAAAGACATAACAGCCCCCATCAGTAAACCAGTTGCGAGCCTAAGCGGATTGTTGCTCACATACGTCCCAATTATCGGGAGCGGGACATATGCTGTTACGAACTGGATTCCCCCATCCAGGCCAATCGGAATCATCGCCCCAATGAAAACCCAAAGGGGCAGGAGCTTCTCGCTTCTCATGCCGAAAAGGAATGGGAATGCGAGCGCCCCAAGAAGCATCCCCCCATATATCCCGATGTCCCTTGAGCACACTGGCATCTGCGCCCCGAAAACGAAGAACGAGCGCTCGGGAAGCTGGTGGCACATCGGCCTATACAGGATGAAAATTGATTTTCCCGTTTGCTCCATCCCCGGAGCCGCCTCGATGTAAGGTACAATGAACAGGCTCGCCACAAATGCCGCAACAAGGGCAGTATAAAAGAGATACGGGAATCGCGCATACAACTCCGGTGTGTTCATCTTACCAGCTTTTTTAAGATTGCGCTCCCCACTTCCCCGGAGCTGGACCGGCCCCCCATATCCGGGGTTCCAACCTTTCCGTCTTTAAGGACATCACTTACGGCTTTTCTCAACCTAGCAGCTGCTTTCCTTTCCCCCAGTTCATCAAGCATTCCGGCTCCAGCAAGAATCGCCCCAATCGGGTTCGTTTTTCCCCTCTCCCCCATTGCGGGTATCATCGGCTTGAATGTAGGGGGCCTTTCATCCCCCAAATCAGCACAGAACGCCATCCCCCTGCCCCCTTGAAGCATCGCTCCGATTTCAAACAGTATGTGCCCAAAAAGACTCGGGGCGACTATGGTCTCGTAGCGAGATGGCTCGGTTGCTAATGACGGAATCAGGTCGCTTACCAGTGCAAGTTCCGAGTCGATTCTCTTGTTTTTGCATGCAACCTCGCAGAACACCTTCCTCCACAATCCATATGAATGGGGCATTGTGTCAGCCTTGTCGCAGGAAGTCACAAGCTTCCTTTTCTCCTTCTTTGCGAGCCTGAATGCGTATTCAATGACCTTCTGCGAGCCCTTCCTCGAGATAACTCCCGCTTGTACCGCCATCTCCCCCGGGGTTCCTTTCCAGAAGCTCCCCCCGATCCCCACTTGGAAGTCTTCTGTGCTGTCGCGGACAATCACAAAATCTACCTGGTCTTTCCCGAAGTCATGAAAGACCTTCCTCGCCCCCTCAAAAGGCCTCACGGGCATAACTTCCACAAACTGCCCAAGCGTATTTCTAAGCTTTTGGTGAGTCCTCTTTTCAATCATCCCTTGGTTTACTCTTGGATGCCCCAACGGCCCCAGATAAACTGAGTCGAGGGCTCCAATCTCGAGGACCGCATTATCAAGAAGCGTCTCGCCGGTCCTAAGGTAATGCGTTGCGCCATAAGGGTACGAGACCCACTCAAGACTAAAATTATCTGCAACAGCTTCGACTGCCCTCTGGCCTTCCCGTATGACTTCGGGCCCAACTCCATCCCCGGGCAACACTGCTATCGAGTAGGATTTCATGCTATCGGCCTATCTATTGTAAAGAAATAATAAAAAAGTAGTTATTTCTTCGATTCCGCGAACTCGTACGCCTGGTAGTAGTATTTCATCATCTCGGCCCAGTCGACGACCTTCAGCGACTCGAACGCGTTTTTCTTGAGTTTGGCGAGCACCTTCGGGTTGCTCTCGTACAGGTCTTTAAGGTAACCCGCAAGCTCATCGGTGGTCTGGTTAAAGTTCGCGTCGAGCATCTTTATGATTTTCACTCCGCTGTCGTCCTTTAGCTTGTCCTTTATGAACTGGCCGAATCCAGTTGAATCTGAGCTCACGGCAATGTTGTTCTTCGCTCCAGCCTCGACCGGGGTGAGGCCGTACGGCTCATACCTCGACGGGAATATCCCGACGTCCGCGCCCCCCATGATGTCGTAATAGCTCATCGAGAGCAACCCGTCCCCAGCCCCGAGATAGGTTGGGTAGAAAATCACTTTCACGACGTCATCCGGCCCGTTGTTCAATCC
>JBDRJJ010000077.1:0-13842 GCA_043815135.1 Microcaldota archaeon
GCCCGCCTTTTCCCTTCTCTTTCTGGAAAGCAGTCTCCGGGCTCTCGAGGGCCTCCCTCCAAAACGAGAACATGCGTGAGATTTCCATAAGCTGGTTTAACACTGTGATTTAAATAACTGTTTGCGATAGTTCACTCATGAACGAGCGGAATGCCGTCCTGGTTGTTGCAATAGCCATTGTGCTCGTTCTCGCGTCCATCCTTTTTCTCCCGAAATTCCAGGAGGCTACAAAACCGGTCCCGCAAACCCAGACTCCGGAATACTGCGAGTCAAAAGGAGCTGCATACAAGGGATTCACAAACGGTTGCATGGACTCGTGCATTCTTGCGAGGAATCCGGATGTTGTTTGCACCCAGTCGTTGACCTCTGGCTGCGACTGCGGGAAGGAAAAGTGCTGGAACGGTTTCGAGTGCGAGCCGAACCGCGGAGAGGGCTTCGCCCCCTCCCCAGTTCCAGGGTCCTCCTGACCCTCCCCCCTTAACGAACTGAAAGCGCCAGCTACCAAAACTAAAATAAAAAACAAGAAACTCGGATGGTTCTCGATTTCCCGAGCCGAACTGATGCGCTTATTGGTACATCGGCCCGAGCCCTTCCACCCGTTTGTAATGGTCGTGCGCGACTTTCGCGTTCTCCATCACGTCCTTAATCTTCGACTCGATGGTCTTGGACTCGTTCACGAGCTCTGCGGTGTCTATATCGACCCCTATAAGGGCCCTGAGCTTTTCAATCACCATCGCAGCGGCGAGCGGGTCCATGAAATCAGGTTTCGCCTCTGCAAGAAGGGATGCTGCGGGGAACCCTTTTGAGGCGCACTCAGCAAGGAGCACGCCGCTCACGCCGGTAGTCGCGCCTTCCTTTATCCTCTTGACACCATTCGCCTCAAGCTTCTTTGCAATCTCCGGGGTGCTCGCGATTCCGAACACCTCTTTCTGCTCGGCCTCAATCGAAATCCCGCCGAGCGAATAGATGGAGCTCACCTTGTGCTCTCTCGCCCACTCGGTTATTTCCGAAGCGAGGTGGTGTATCACTCCCATCGGGATTGTGAACTCGCTGAAAAGTACGACGAGGTTGTGCTTTTTCGACTTGTAAATCCTGGCAGGATGGAGGGGCACGTAGTTATGGACAGCTGCAATCGGGGGGAACTTCTCGGAGACGATGTAGCCGAGCGGCTCCATCTTGAGCTTGTCGACAATGTAGCTTGCGGCAATAGTCCCAACGAGCCCAACTCCCGGGAATCCCTCAATCAGTATCGGCGACTTCAAGTCGAACTTCGAAACCTCTTTTATCCTGACGCTCATAAAATCCCTCTCAAGAATGAGTAGGCATTCCATCCAGCTCTTTATAAACCTTTTCAGATTCTTCCAAAAAGAATCCGAAGGTCGATACATTAAAATACCATCCGAGAAATAGGTACGGTGCTCTCCATTGCTAGATATAAACGCCCTCGTTTCGGTCTCTTGTTTCATCCTCTTTATGACAGGGGTCTTGTTCATCTATTACCTCTCCAAAACATCGCAATACAATGAGGCATCCGAACTCCGGGCAAAACGGAGAATCGAGGACGTTGCGTATTATCTCTCGAAAATGGAAGAGCAGATAGAGGATTCGGAGTCGCAGCTCCAGAAGAAAATTGATGTCCAGGAGCTTGACACGAGAATAAACCTCTCAATATACGAGAACCTCGTCACAAGAGCGCTTCCCCAGAAGCTGAGCGCCAGGAAGCGAAAGGTGAGGGAAGATGACGATTGAGGAACTAGGGCTGAGCTCGCAATCGCTTGTGCTGATGCTAGCGACTGCGCTGTTCCTCTATTGGCTTATGCGATACGCGGGTGGCCTGAAGCGGGAGGTGCACGAGAATCGCGCGAAGCTAGAGGAAGACATGCGCGAGCTCGAGGAGGTGGCGAAGAAGCTCGAGAACGACCTGGACAAGATGTACGGCAGGCTCGATGCCAAGGCGGACCAAACGCAGCTGGACCTGAAGCTCGAAGAGCTTGAGCGGAAGAGGGCGCAGATGATACAGAGCGCAGTGCAGCTCAAGAAGAAGGCCCAGGCATCGGTCGAGCTGATTGCCCTGTTCACACTGCTCCTGCTCCCAATAATCGCCGGCTTCATTTACGCGTACTCCACTGTTTCAGACTCAAACAAGTTCAAGGCTGATGTCGCCCTGGACAGGATTGGGTCGACGGCAGAGCGGCTCTATGTTGAGGGCCCGGGGGCAAGCGCCCAGGTGTTCGTGGACCTTCCCGGAAGCATCGACTCCGCGTCATCATACATTGGCTCTCCCTCTGGGGGGGAAGGGCCGTATCTATCGCTTAACGTATCCGGCTCGGAAACATTCAGGCTCCTTGCCTCCAACATGTCCGGGAACTGGCAGAATACGACCGGGGGGAAGGTGAAGCCCGGGTTCAATGCCTTCAACATGACGGTGAATTCATCCGGTTGCGTCGTCATTGTGCCGAGGTGAGCTGTTGAGGGCCCAAGTCGCGATTGAATACGTGTTTGCAGTTTTCATGTGGCTGTTCGTGTGCACGGCCGTCTCATACGCGATAAGCCCATACATATCCGCCCTTGCGTCCCAGTCATCTCTTCGCGCCTATTCCTCCCAATCAGCCTGGCTTGGCGGGATAGGCTCATCTGATGTTGATGGCCTGAGATTCGCATATCGCCACACAAGGGTTGATGGCAACCTATCCTTCAACAACACTTCGGTTGTGCTCGCAACGAAGGGAGACGAGTCCATAGCGGACTATGCAGCCAACTACTCATACTCCGATTTGATTGAGCGGGGCGATAAAGTGCTCCTGAGGATTCAAGACGGAACTCAGGTTGCAGTGAAGGTGGAATGATTGAGGGCACAAATTGCTTCAATCGACCTCCTGCTATCAACAATAGCCCTCTCGGTACTCGCCCTCACGCTAATAACATTCATAGAGGCCGAAATCAGGAACACGGAGTCCGCGACCGCAGATGAGAGGCGCGATGCGTTCTCCTTTGCAGCAGTTCAAGAGCTCGCCCTCACCCCGGGAAGTCCGGAGAACTGGGACATCGATAGCTGCGAGAGAATCGGCCTCTCCTGCGCTGAAGGGGAGCTTTGTGCTGAAAAAATCTCCCTCCTCTCCTCGCTTTATTCGTCCGATTATAACGGGACAAAAAGGCTCCTGGGCCTAGGGGCATACGATGTTTCAATCCTCATATGCGCGCCTTACGACTATTCATCATGCGATTACAACTTCTCAACGCAGGCGAGGGAGGACGACCGCGCGGGCTCAAACCACGTCTCAAGGGCGGAGGCGCTCTCGACACTGGGGGGAAAAACAGTTTCAGTAATCATTTACGCCTGGGAGTAGGCTAGCAGTCCGAATACTCCATCTGGTCGTAGACTCCGTTTTCAGCCACAACTGATATCCGGTTGTATCCTGTTGGGAGCGCAGAAGACGTATTGAATCGGGCAAGCTCCCCAGGCCTCCAGGCGTCAATAGTCGAGTATTCTACCCAGGAATTGTCCCTATATAAGTGGATTGAATTAACCCCGAGCGCTGCGCCGCTCAGGAACACGTTAGTTGCATTCGCGTTTATGAAAGACGAGCCCACATTCTTAACATAGACATAAGTCGACCCGCCAAGATAGCAGGAGTCTCCGGTTATCTTTATCGAGGTCCTGAGCTGGGAGGAAAGGGCATCAGACTTTGCGTTGAAGCTTCCTGCAAGCGAGCTGACCGAAATAGACACGACCCCGACAATCGCGAGCGCGACTATCACGGACGCTATGAAGAAAATCGCCTCTGTGACGCTTGTTCCGAATCCCATGAATACACCTGCTAGCTGCAGTCGTAGGTCGCACGCGCAGTCGCGCCGTTTTCGGTGACCACCGAAACAGCGTGTTCCTCGCTGCTGCTACTCATATCGTAAAATACTATATTAATGTTTTTAGCCGGGGCAATCGTGAGGGCGCTCAAGTTCGAGTGGGAGTAAGTGACGACTAAATATGGGTCATTTTCCCTTCCGAAGGACTCGGTCTGCCACGGTCTGGCTATCGCGTAGTTGTTGTTGCCAGGGTCCCAATTGCTCCTCAGCTCGAAATCAGTGTCCCCCTGCCTGTTTATGTCGCTCTTTGGCACGCTCATGTTCTTCCAGCCAACTGTCCCGAGATAGTTGCTCGTGGCAAAATACGTGAAGTTGTTCCAGGCGGATTGGGTCAGGACCCCGATTGCGTTGAATCCATAGTAATAATCGACATTCCAGGTCACGCTCGTGTCGCTCACAGTCTCGTTTACCTTCAGGTACAGCTCGGCATCGGTTATGTCCGCCCCGTCGTTTAGGGAGGAGGTGTCGAAGCTGAAGTAGCTCCGATAATACGTGTCCCCGCCCCTCCTGTCCCTCCCTATCCAGGACACATTCGTAGTATTGTAAACAGTATAAGACGAGCCGTCAAATTGAATGTACCCGTCAGCACTGCTCGAGGAATAGAACTTCGCAGTCGTAGTCGCGTTCTTCAGCTGGAGAACCTCGTTGTTGTCGAACACGGTGAGCTTCCTGAAAGCGAGCTGCGTTGAGCCCGTGTTGTTGACTACCACTGTCAGGTTATACTT
Source organism: Microcaldota archaeon (assembly GCA_043815135.1). Lineage (GTDB taxonomy): Archaea > Micrarchaeota > Micrarchaeia > Burarchaeales > JAKAKT01 > JAKAKT01. The sequence goes on from JBDRJJ010000077.1 coordinate 4,590, forward strand.
ATTGCACGACCCCTGGACCGAGATGCCCGTTATTTGAAGCGAGGACTGCTGGGCCGAGGAAACGATTTGCCCCTGCTCCCCCAAGCCACCTGAAATGCCCCGAATCCCGGATTCGACCACCGGGTAGGCAATCACGAGCGCCCCGGCTACCCCCAACAGAATTATTATCACTGCAGCAGAGGCGCTTAACCCCATTCAGTTCCCCGAATAGGAATCGCTACAGCTGCTTAAATTACTTTTGGAAAAAAGAAAAAACTAGAAGAACCTTGCGACAAGCTGCCTGAAGTAGCTCGGAGGCGAGTACGAAACATCCGCAAGCGCTGCCCCGAATTTCTTCATCTCCACCGAATACTTGCTGTACGGCTTGTGGTGGACGACCGGTCTTCCATATTCGACGCTCTCAATCACGTTCTCGTCGTATGGGAGGATTCCGAGAACATCTGCCCCAATCCAGTCCTCTGCTTCCTTCTCGACCTTGCCCCAGTTCCTCCTGACCTTGTTCACCACTGTCCCGAGGACATCGAGGCCATGCTTCTCAGCAACCTTCTTGGTCTTCAAAGTGTTCGCATACGAGGTGATTTCCGGGGTAGTAAGGAGCACCACCTTGTCCGCGAGCTTCATGGATTCCACGGTGTTCTCGCCCAATGTCCCGGGCGCGTCCAGGAGAATCACGTCTGAGATGCCTTCCATGTTATCGACGATTTCGCCCATGTGCTTGGGCTTCACAACGCTCATGTCATCTACAGATAAGCTTGAAGCGACTACTCGCACCCCGGTCGGGTGGTCGAACACAGCGTCCTTCACATGGACCCCCTCTGCAACTACGTCGTGTATTGTCTTCTTCGGAAACGGCGGGCCGAGGATGCACCCCAAGTCCCCATTAGTAAGGTTCCCGTCCAGAATCACAACATCGACTCCGAATTGCGATAGCGCAATGCCAAGGTTCGCCACAAAGTTGCTCTTTCCAACCCCTCCTTTTCCTGAGGCCACAGTTATTATCATATTTATCCCTCGCCCATTTTTTCCTAAGCTGGTGTTTAAGATAAGCCGCCTTCTCCTCACGGGAAAGCGAATCGAAATTCACGTTGTCCCATAAGCTGGCAGTTTCAACTTCAGTAATAGCGGGAGCAGCCTTGCTGCCCTGGCTTTTTTCCTCAACAATAATCGCGTTCTCCAGCTCCATAATCGGGTCGAAAGGCTCTGCTTTCTTCGGCATTTCGGGTCCCTGGGGCCCGCTCACGTCCCCGGGCAGCACTTTCCCAAGCGAATCCGCGCTCTCGCAAACCTTTGCCTCCGCCTCGCACTGAGTCGCATCCTGGGAGACCGCGATGTCTTTCAAGGAAAGCTTCGGTTCGTCTATCTCCCCGTTCTTGACTTTCCAGTAGTACATTTTCTCCATTTCAAGCTCAGCCCCTATCACGTCTGATGGCAGGCAATACCCAAGCTCCCTGACATTCCTTATGAACCCTTCCCAGTTGACGTGGTCCCAGGACCCATCATTGGCTCTCACAAAATCTTGCATGAGGTTGGAAGATTTGAGCCTCTCGAGCTCATCCGTATCGAAAGCTATCGCCGACTGCTCTTCCATCTTGTTTACCCCGGACTTTCAAACTGGTCGCTAAAATTGTCCCTGCCGGGGTATTTAAGCATTTGCTTTCTTCCACTAATTTTCGAGGGAGAGAGCCAAAACGAATTAACGGTTCAAGCAGAGTCCCATAGCTTCAACGATTGCAAACGCTAAACATTTAAGTTCATCCTGTTCCAATCATTTTGCTCGTGGTTAGATGCACAGAATGGCGAAGGGCGACCTTTCAAAGTTTCTCGATTTCCTCTCGAAAAGAGGAGAGCTCATAGTTCCTGTGAAAAGGGACGGGGTTTCATTCTTCAAGGGTTACGAGAAGGGCGACAGGCTTTTCTTGGGCAAGGGAAATACGGACTATTCCCCGAAGCAGTTTTTCTTTCCATACAAAGAAGTAATGTATTATTACAGCAAGCAGGGGGACTTCGAGTGTGCGCAGAAGCCATCAAAGAGAATCCTCTTCGGGGTTCGGCCCTGCGACCTTCATGCAATTGCAGTGACCGACATGTTCTTTTCAGACGAGCCGGCGGATCCGCACTACCATGAAAGAAGGAGGAACACCGCGCTCATTGCAGTCGACTGCACGACCCCCGGGAAGAACTGCTTCTGCGATTCGCTTGATAAAAGGAACCCAATCGGCCACGACATACTCATAACAGTCGACAAGGAATACTACCACGCAAGCTCTGCCACCCAGGAAGGGAAGAATATTCTCGAAGAGAGCGGACTATTTGCCGAAACAGATGACTCCCCCAAGATTAAGAAAATCCCATGCAAGAAGAAGGCCGAACCAGTCGACCAGTCCAAAGTCAAATGGGAAAAATGGGGGAAGGCGTGCTTTGCCTGCGCTGCATGCACAAGCGTCTGCCCCACCTGCACGTGCTTTGATGTGGAGGACGAGATTCAATTGAATGGGGGGAAGACCGAGAGGTCAAGGATTTGGGCGTCCTGCTTCACCAAGGATTTCACGACAGTGACTGGCGGCCACTGCTTCAGGCCGGAGAGGAAAGAGATGCTGAGGCAGTTTGTGAATCACAAGTTCCCATATTTCAAGGAGAAGTTCGGTGTGACGATGTGCGTCGGCTGCGGGCGATGCATCACCGTTTGCACTGCAAAGATTGACATATCAAAAATGATTAGCGGAAAATAATTATGCAAAAATTGAATGGAATGTTGTAGGTGCTCGAATGGAAGACCCGTATTTACCAAAGAAAGTGAAAATCCTCAAAATCATACAGGAGACTTCCGACATCAAGACCTTCATTGTTGAGAACGTCCTCCCAGCGCATTCCCCCGGTCAGTTCGTAGAACTTACAGTTTACGGGGTTGGCGAGGCCCCAATCTCAATCTCGAGCGCCTACCCGGATATGATACTCACCGTGAAAAAACTCGGCACAGTGACGAGCGCCTTGTTCGAGCTAAGGGAGGGAGACTGCATCGGCATTCGCGGCCCCTATGGCAAGGGGTGGCCGATGGAGCAACTGAAGAACAGGAACGCAATACTCATCTGCGGAGGAGTTGGGCTTCCGCCGCTGAGGGGGATAGTCTACTCGAGGCTCAAGGAAAAGAGCGGCTCGACCATTCTCTGCTACGGGGCGAGGACCCCGGAAGACATGGTCTACAGGAGCGAGCTTGAGGACTGGACCAAAAACGGAATTTCAGTTAATACCACTGTCGATACCTGCCCGATAGGCTGGAAAGGCAATGTCGGAGTCGTAACCTGCATCATGGACAGGGCATTAACGAAGGACGAGAACGCAATATGCGTGATGTGCGGACCCCCGGTGATGATGAAGTTTGCGGCAAAGATGCTCATCGACAAGGGTTTTTCCAAGGACCAGATTTTCGTTTCATTGGAGAGGATGATGAAGTGCGGGGTCGGAAAGTGCGGCCACTGCATGGCGGGCGGAAAATGCGTCTGCAAGGAAGGACCTGTTTTCAGGTTTGATGAACTGGAGGGTCTTCCGGAGAGAATGCTGTGATAACATGAAGAAGAAAAGAGTCGCAATATTCAGCCTGACCTGCTGCGCGGGTTGCCAGCTTGAAGTTCTTGACAACCCGGAGCTATTGGACATGCTCGAACACATCGACATCGTCAAGTTTCCGATAGCGATTGCAAGGAACGAGCCGGGCCCTTATGACATCGTATTTGTTGAGGGAATGGTCACGACTCCGGGAGAGATAGAAATCGTAAAGCGGATTAGGGGCAGCGCAAGATTCCTCATCGCAATTGGCGCCTGCGCCTGCTACGGGGGAGTCCCGACAATAAGAAACATGCTCCCGCAGAGAGAAGCAGAGTCAATAGTCTATGGGGACAGGAACGAGCACATCCGCTCGATAAAGCCTACAGGGGTCTCCGAATACGTGAAGGCCGATTACCTGATTCACGGCTGCCCGATAAACAAAGACGAGTTCTCGCAGGTGGTGAAGGCCCTTCTTGCAGGCAAGCTCCCGCGGGCACACACGCATTCGGTCTGCGTAGAGTGCAAGGCAAAGGGAAACAAGTGCCTATTCAACGAGCAGATATGCATGGGGCCCATCTCAATTGCAGGCTGCGGGGCAACATGCCCCAGCAACGGCCTTGCCTGCTACTCGTGCCGGGGCCCGAAAGAGGACGCGAACGTGGATGAGTTCATAATTCTCGCAAGAAAGCAGGGATATCTCGATGCTGAAATCAGGGGACTCCTCCAAAAGTTCGCCTGCACGTCCAAGTACAAAAAATATCTCGAGTGCCTAGATGGCGAAAAGTGAGTTGTTCCTATGGCGGTAATAAAACTTGACCACATCACAAAAATCGAAGGGCACGGCAGCCTGATTGCCAAGGTCGAGAACGGTTTTGTTAGCGAGGTGGAGATGAGGGCCGAGGAAGGGGTTCGCTTCTTCGAGGCATTTGTGCGGGGCCGGAAGTTCCACGAGGTCCCGATACTCACTTCGCCGATTTGCGGGATATGCAGCCAAGCCCACGTGCTTGCGTCGATTTCAGCGATAGAGCGGGCAATCGGGGTGGAACCCTCGCAGCAGACGAAGGAGATGCGCGAGCTCTTGAACATAGGTCAGTACATACAGAGCCACAACATCCATGCGCATTTTCTCGCACTTCCGGATTACCTAGGTTACGGTGACGCCATACAGATGATGGACAAGCACGGGGATGCGGTAAGAAGGGCGCTGAAGTTCAAGAGGTGGGCGAGTTCGTTCTGCACCCTCATGGGCGGGAGGGACATGCACCCCGTGGCCGCGCAGGTGGGGGGATTCACGCATTTCCCGGACAAGAGGAGGCTCTCGGAGATGCTGAAGCTTTTGAAAGAACTGCGGCCAGAGGCAATGAAAGTCGCTGAGCTCTTCGGCTCTCTCCAATACCCTAAGTTCAAGAGGAAGAAGCCCTACGGCTCCCTTTCAGCAGACAAGGGCTATCCGCTAATCTCTGGTGACATAACCATCGGCTCGATGACGTTCAAGCCCCACGAATACAAGGACTACATTGTCGAGTCAATAAAACCTTATTCTCCGAGCAAGTACTCGCTTTTCAAGGGTGAGAGCTACTTTGTCGGTGCGCTTGCGAGGGTGAACAACAATCTCCCAAGGCTCTCTGACAACGCCAAGGTGGCAATCTCCCATTCCGAAATAAACTTCCCGAACGACAACACGTTCGCAAACAACTTTGCCCAGGCAATAGAAATAGTTCATTGCGTGGACAGGGCAATCGAGATACTCGAGAACGCAAATTTCAAGAAAGAACCCTGGGACCTGAAGAAGATAAAGGTTAATGACGGGAGGGGAGTAGGCACCGCCGAAGCCCCGCGCGGGACGCTCTACCACGATTACACGATAAGGAAAGGGCTCGTGGAGTCAGCAAACATAATCACCCCAACAGTTCAGAATCTCAACTGCATCGAGGACGACGTGAAAGCATTCCTGCCGGGAATTCTTGAAAAAGACGAGAAGACAGTAACCATGGAGCTCGAGAAGCTCGTCAGGGCTTTCGACCCCTGCTGCTCCTGCTCGGTTCATTTCATGAAAATCTAGGTGGGGGAATGAAAGCAGATGCTTTCACAATTCTATTGTGCATTTTCTTTATCGGCTGTGCCACCAATAGCAACACGGAGGCGGTTCAGATGGGAGAACTCAAGATTTCAAGCCAGGCTTTCAACCACAATGGAATGATTCCGGCGAAATTCACTTGCAAAGGGGAAAACATCAGCCCCGCGCTCGAGATTTCCGGAATCCCGAATGGGGCAAAAAGCCTCGCCTTGATTGTGGACGACCCGGATGCTCCGATGGGAACGTGGGTGCACTGGGTAGTCTGGAACATCCAACCAATCCAAAAAATCGATGAGGGCTCGGTGCCACCAGGCTCCTCCCAAGGGATAACTGACTTCGGGAAACCCGGGTATGGGGGGCCTTGCCCGCCTTCTGGGACCCATAGGTATTTCTTCAAGCTTTATGCTCTTGATTCTGTTCTGAACCTGCCGCCAACTTCTAAAAAATCAGACCTGGAGAATGCGATGAAGGGACACATCCTTGAGAAAGCGGAATTAGTGGGTTTGTTTTCGAAATAGTTCGCTCAGCAATTCCCCAACTTCCCCTACTGCCTCGCTTGCTTCCATCCCCCCGGGGATTCCCACAACCTTTATCGCTTTTCCCTCTTTTGCAAGCAGCTTCAGATAAAACGCGACATCGATGTCATGCGCAGTAATCGTTCTCGAGGTTTTCAGCTCCTCCACATCCACAAATCGAACCCGCTCGAGCCCCTTCACAACGTCAAGGACAACAACGGAATCCAGCTCGCTTGCGGAAAGTTTGTCAATCTCCCCGAAATCAAGCCCGCACTCGATAACCTCGAGCCCGCGGAGTTTTCTTTTTTTGATTATTTTTCCCACTTCGAGCGCAAGCCTGTCTTTTTCATTATGGGAATTGCCGAAGCAGAGCAGTTTCATCATAACGGCCCCCTAACTCAGCACGTTTGCCTTGTTGAGGTTGAACATTCCGTATCCTACCGCAATAAGCGCCCAAGTGGAGAAAAGCACCAAGAAGAGCAGCTTCCACCACCTGCCTTTCGAGCGCTCAAGGTGGAAGTCGAACCCATGCGCGACTATGTGCGAGACCAAATAAATCGCCGCGACATTGATGAAGCCTTCCGCGCCCCGGGTCCAAGGATAAGAGAGCGCAATAACCGCAAGGACAAGGCCATGAATAAGGCTGTCCTTTACCCCGTGATTCACGGAAATCCTTAGCTGCGCAAGAAACGCAGTCACAAACAGAACTACCATGGCAGCAGCGAACATCGAGCCCATGGCCGAGATGTTCGTTCCCTGAATCCTGATTCCCAAAAAAAGCATCGCATACGGGGCAGCAATAATCGCAATCATCGAGCTCCAGCTTCTCATTGAGGGGAAAATCGAGTGGTAAGACCAGCTCTCGACAAAAATGCTCCTGCCTTTCGGGTCCTCGAACACCCTCCCAGCGTAGACGGACCTCTTCCCATACTTCTTTTTCTTGTCCTCAGTCCTTATGCGGGAGAGTACATTGTCCTCCCCATATGGCCCCTCATAGCCGCTCGGGGTTTCAATGCGCACATGGTCCTCGGGGATATCATACTCAGGGGTCTTGTTGCTCTTGGGCATGAACCCCCCCGCGCTGTTATCCCATTGGAAAGTCCAATCATCGGCCGTCTTTTTATTCCTACGTGCCCTCGCCATCGATTAGTTGTAAAGCAAACAATATAATAAACGTTGTTTCTAATTATTTCGTGGTTGATTTCGCTATAGGCAAGGTTTTTATCGTCGTGGGAACCCTAATGCTTGCAGGCGAGCTCGCAATTCCCGGTTTTTTCATGGGTGGGGTGGGGGTCGCATTCATTGTAGCAGGTGCCCTCATGGAATTGGGAATCAATTCCCCGGAATGGATTGCAACTGCAAGCATTCTGGCCGGCTTGTTCTCAATACTATTCTTTTATTTCGTGGGCAGGTGGCTCACAGGCCACGTCAAGGTCGCAACCGGCACAGAGTCCATAGTCGGGGCGAGGGGAAAGGTAATCGAGTCGCTTGATGAGGGCAAATGCGTTGTCAAGATAAAGGGCGAGGACTGGAGTGCTGAATGCGAGGGCAGGCTCAAGAAAGGGGAAAAGGTAGAGGTAACGGGACACGAGGGAGTCCACCTGACAGTTAAAAAAGCAGAGGACTGATGGAATGTCGTTCTTCTATGTATTGCTCGCTGCAATCGTCCTGAGCATTCTTTCAAGGACGATACTTGTCCTAGACCAGTACGAGCGCGCGGTCAGGTATAGGCTAGGCAAGTTTCTCGATGTTCTTGGCCCGGGAGTCACAATAATATGGCCTGGGCTGGATGCGGTCGAGGTCGTGGACATGCGGGTGAAGACCCTCGACATACCCGAGCAGAAGGTCATAACAAAGGACAATGCAGTGATAATGATAGATGCATTCCTGTACTACGTGCCGGTGAGGCCGGACCTTCTCATCCTAAAAGTAAAGGACTTCGAGTATGCGATAGTCCAGCTCGCCCAGACTACACTCAGAAGCATCGTTGGAGAGCACACCTTCGACCAAGCAATATCGAACAGGGAGCAGGTGAACTTAGAGATTATGGACAAGCTTGACGATGTGGTCGAGAGATGGGGCGCCAAGCTTATTGCCATAGAGATACGGGAGCTCCTTCCAGCTTCGAGGAAACTCACGTTCGCAATGAACGTCCAAGTAGCTGGGGAAAGAAAAAGGCGCGCGGCAGTCCTTGAGGCAGAGGGGTTCAAGACTGCAGCTATTCTGAACGCCGAGGGAGACAGGGACCAGGCCTGCATAGAGGCAGAAGGCACTAGGCAGGCGATGATAATACTGGCAAACGGCGAGGCGGAGGCGCTGAAGAGGGTGGCTGTCCAAGCTTCCGAGAGCATAACCGGGCCTGCGATGACGCTCTGGCAGTTGGGGATGGTCGAGGAGCTAGGCAAAAACAAGGACTCGACCCTCTTGATGCCGTATAACATTAAGAGTTTAACAAAGGCTTTCCGAGGAATCGAAGGAAAGCGGGGGGATTGAAATGGCTGACGTGACAGTGTGGGTTTTTGTTTTGTCGATAGTGCTTGGAGTAGTAGCACTTCTACTGGCCCTTTCGGCTATAAAGATTTTCAAGGAATACGAACGGGGGGTCAAGTTCACCCTGGGGAAATTCACCGGAGTGATAGGCCCTGGTTTCACCATCATAATACCCGTAATAGAAAAGGCAGTAATGGTCGATTTGCGTACGAAGACTCTCGAGGTCCCGAGACAGGACGTCATCACGAAGGATAATGCGACAGTCGGAGTCGACGCAGTAATATACTACAAGGTCACTGACCCGGCGAAAGTCGTTCTCACTGTCGAGGACTTCGCATATGCAACAGTACGGCTCGCCCAGACGACTCTGAGGAGCATCATCGGCGACATGATTCTCGATGATGTGCTCAGCAAGAGGGAGGTCATAAACACAAAGCTTCGGACAACCCTCGATGAGGCGACCGACAAATGGGGAGTGAAAGCAGAAGCAGTCGAGATAAAGGAAGTCGAGCCTCCCACTGCAATACAGGATGCGATGACAAAGCAGATGGCAGCAGAGAGAACCAAGAGGGCAACTATTCTCGAGGCAGAGGGAAGCAAGCAGGCAAAGATTCTGCAGGCAGAAGGG
>JBDRJJ010000078.1:0-3164 GCA_043815135.1 Microcaldota archaeon
CGTCCTGGAAGCGCAGGACGCCGTGATGTCGCTGAAGTCAGTTGACATGGAAGTGAGGTTCACTAAAAAACCGATTTTCAACATGAGTTTCTCAAGCGTCCTACAGCCGATGGGCGCTGTTGCACCGCTTGAGAGGATGAGAATTGCTGACAACCCGGCAATCCCGAGGAAAGTTGATTCGGTGGTGGGGGAAGGAATCCGGGCAGAGGAGGCGGTTCGGGAGTTGAGCGTGAAGGGCTATGAAAACTACTACCTGATGAAGCTTTTGACTGCGGGAATTCTTGGTGTCCCCGAGGCGCGAAAGCTCGTTCCCACTCGCTGGGGAATCACCGCAACTGACGACATGCTTGCGAAGCAGATGATGGAAGAGATCAGGGAGTTCAGGCAGCTCGACGACTTCATGGTTTTTTCCAACGAGTACCTGCACAACCATTTCGAGATATTGCTGATGCCCGGAAACTGGGAGTACGAGGGGTTCGAGGCCTGGGCGCCCGGCACAGTATGGACAAAGGGAGCGAGCTCTTACCGGGTTGTGGAAGAGCACGAGCCGTTCACCGGGAGAACGAAATACGCGGACAAGCAGGGGGGAGGGTATTATGCCACTAGGTATGGCGTTTGCGAGGGGCTCGTCGGGATGAAACGACAGGCGAGGGCAGTTGTTTTCAGGGAGATTTACGAAGGGTACGTGCTTCCAATGGGGGTCTGGGTCGTAAGGGAGACCGCTAGGAAAGCATTTGAGGATGGAGGAAAAAAGTTCGCGACGAGAGAGGAGGCGCTCGGGGACATCGCCTCGCGCTTGCGGGTTCCAATGAAGGAGTATTTCGAGGAAAGCTTCACGCTCAAACAGAAGAGGCTCACTGAGTTCTGAACTCATCTTATTGGGACATAGTCCTTATAGAGGAGAAGCCGCTCGAGCGGCGTCTTGGGGAGCGCGCTCTTTATCCCAATCTGCGCGTAATAGATTGTTGACTTGATGATTCCCTGCTTCTCGATTCTTCTTGCGCTGGTTATGACTCTTGGCTCTGGCATGTAGACTAGCCTCCCCAGCTTCCTCAGCTTGATTGCAAGCGCACCATCCTCGAGCGGGGCGTTGGGAAAGCCGCCCGCCTTGTTGAAGTACCTCTTGCTCATCACCGCATTGAATCCGAGGAGTTCGCCCTTCCCAAAGGAACCTTTCAGAAGGAGATACTCGTTGCAGATTTCCTCGACGAGCTTAAGCTCGGTTGACCGCTTGGAGAACGCGAACGCGCATGAGAGTCCGGAAATCGAAGTGTCCTCCAAAATCGGGAATACTGAGCCGAGGTAGTTTTTCGGTATTATCGTATCCGCATCGATGAAGACATAGACTTTGCCCCTCGCAGCTCTGGCACCCGTATTCCTCCCTATCCAGATACCCCTCTTTTTAGTGGTCACTACCTTGTCCGCGAGCCTCTCGGAAATCTCGCGGGTCCTGTCCTTGCTCCCGCCGTCCGAAACCACTATGTCAAAATCAAGGCATGTCTCCTGGGCCCGCACTGCCTTCAGGGTTGCGGCGATATTCCTCTCCTCGTTCAAGGCCGGGATTATGACCGAGATGTCAGTCATGATTAGCTTTCATGGGCAAGGATTTTAAGGGTTATCGGGATATATGGGTTCATGAAGGGGGGGATAGCGGCCATTGCGCTTCTATTGTTGGCATCAGCTGCATTCGCAGAGCTGACTTATGTAAAAGAAACCTACGTTAAAGACATTGACAAGTGGCTGAACCTTTCCTCGCCATCCGATGTCTGGCAGGACAAAGACACCCTTTACGTCCTCGATACGGGAAACAGCAGGATTCTGGAATTTTTCAATGGGGACCCCGTCAAAATAACGTCTGGAGGCGGGTCGATTTTTGGCATGCTCTATCCGAGAGCCTTCTATTTCGGGGACGACGGGAGGACGTATATTGCAAACAGCGGGGCGAATAATGTAGTTGCCTATGAAAACGGGAATTACATTTACGGGATTGCGATCTCTGGAACGGACAGCTATTCGTTTGAACAGCCCCTCGGGGTAATCGTATATAACGGCATGATTTATGTCTCGGACACTGGGAGAGCCACTGTGAAGAAGTTCAGCCTTAGGGATAGAACTTACCAGGGCGAGATTGGCACGCGCGGGTTCGGGGAGGACCAACTTGCCGAGCCAGCTGGACTTAGCAGTATGGGTGGACTGCTTTATGTGGCGGACAGGGGCAACAGCAGGATACAGGTCTTCTCAGAAGACGGTAAGCACGTTCAGGCCATCAGGGGCTCGTATGACTGCGGCCTCAACTCCCCCCAGGGAGTTGCAGTGAGCAAGGATGGGTTCATATTCGTATCGGACACTGGGAACGGCAGGATTGTCGTATTTGATAAGAACTGGAAATGCGTTGACAAAGTAAACAGCACCCCAAAGGGCCCGCTGTCCGGGCCTAGGGGGATTAGGGTCGATTCATCCCACAATGTTTATGTCGCAGATACTGGGAATGCGAGGGTGGTCTTTTTCCATTATACCCCGTATTACGAATCGAAAAGCGAGGCCTCGGGGAAGATTGTGTCAGTAGAAGCTCTCCAAAAGGCGATTGACCCGGCGGTCCTTGCGGCGAACCATGTCGGTATTGCTTTCGAGAATCCGGGGGAAGAGATTCTCGATGTTGCTCGTTCCGAATTATCGAAAGGAAACTATGGGAATGCATATTTCAACGCTACTCTTGCGAGCGAGGAGACTCTCGCATTTAACTCAAGCCTCAACCTGAAGATACATTCGGCGGTCCTGAAGGCACTTCTTGAGGATGAACAGACCCTGGATAAAGCGGACAGCGAAGCAGCACGCTACAGCCTCGACATCGATTCCAGTCCCCTTAGAGCTGAAATTGCAAGAGTTCGGATGATGCTCGACAACGGAAGATTTGTTGATGCTGCATTCAACTCGACGCAAGTCCACTCAAGAGTCATCTCGTTCATCTCCTCAATAAGCGGCTCGAGCACTGACAGCGCAAAAACAAGGGACGAGCTCCTTCTCGCAGTTTCTGACGCGAGGAATGAACTTTCTGAGGCAGCGGTTTCAGCCTCGCAATACATCCTGGACATCAACTACACTAGCGCCGCAACGATGCTTGACGGCGCAAAAGACGCTTGCAACAGGTATGACTTTGACTCCTG
>JBDRJJ010000079.1:0-9330 GCA_043815135.1 Microcaldota archaeon
GCGAGAGGAGAGCTTGGCATCCCAAATCTACCTCTACAATAAGCTCTCGGAAAGCGCATACACATTCATCCCAGAGAGCGAATCCATAAAGTCGGCATTGGACGGGACTGAGCCTCAGGCAAAAGAGGCCCAAAAGGAGGCAGGGAAGGAGACAACAACTAATGAAAAGACACATGATTTATCCGCAAAAAAGACCCTAAAAGAAACAATAAAAGAGGAAATAAAGGAGGGCCCGCGCCCTCTACCCTAAATTCAATCCCTCAATCCATCGGGGCACACTCTGAATACACATTCCCCTTCAGGCATCGACGGCGAGTCAACAAGCCTTGCAATCCTCTTCTCCTCCTTTCCTTTCCTGAAATAGAGCCTGTAGGTTGCAAGATGGGCAAGCACATGGCCCCCAATGGGCCTCGTCGGGTCCCCGAACAGTATGCTCGGGTCGTCCATCACTTGGTTCGTAACATAAACCGCGAGATTGTGCTTATCTGCAATCTTCTGGAGGCCGTGCAGGTGCCTGTTGAGCTTCTGCTGCCTCTCCCCGAGGGCACCTCTCCCCAAGTACTCGGCCCTGAAATATGACGTCAGGGAGTCGATTATTATCACTTTTATGTTTTTCTCCTTGATAATCTCCTCTGCCTTTTCAACTAGAATCATCTGGTGGTCTGAGTTCACGGCTTTTGCGACGAATACGTTCTTCAGCGCCTCGTTCCCATCAAGGCCCATCGCCTCAGCGAGCTGCTTGACCCTCTCAGGCCTGAACGTGCTTTCCGTATCCACAAACAGGCAGTTTCCCCCAAGCCCGCCCTGCTCAACAGGCCGCTGGACACTCACTGCAAGCTGAAATCCGAGCTGGCTCTTTCCGCTTGAAAACTTTCCGAAGGCTTCTGTTATCGCTTGTGTTTCAACTCCGCCCCCGAGCAAATCATTCAGGTTCTTAGAGCCAGTGTCAATTCTCCCGATGCACTTCCTCCTCTCAAGAATCCTGTCAGCAGGCTCATAACCCATCTCGAGGGCATCCCGTGCAGCCCCAATCGCCTTCTTTGCAGTTTCAACCCCGATTTCAGCAACCTCTGCAAGCTCATGCGGGCTGCTCGCTGCAATCTTGTCGAACTCATCATACCCGGCTTTCTTCAATTTCTCAGCAGTCGCCTCGCCAATTCCAGGCAGGTCCGTCAGGTCCCTCGCCTTCTTCTCGGACTTTTGAGCATCAGCACTATCTTCCCCTTCAGCTGCTTTTCTCGCCATAAAACCACTCCCAAATTAATAATATGGGGAAACGATTTAACGCTTCCTCCGAACAGAGTTCTCTCTGATTGTTTAAAAACAGAAAGAGGGAGAGTTTCCAGTGGTGCGAACTAGCCACTCATTGACTTTTTATCAACGCCCCTCTCTTTCTAGGGGGCAATGCGGCCTCTGCTGGGTCGAACTTGATTTTCGGTATTTTCTCATCAGGAGTCAAAAGAACGATGTTTCCCGGGGCAGTTTGCGAGTAATTTAGCGTTAACAACCCGTCTCCGTCCTTCCGAACCTCCCTATACATAACCATATCCTTTTGCTTTACTATCGGCCTCAAACCGTGGGAAAATGCGTATTTGATTCGCCACTGGTTTGTTCCATCGACATCGAGTACATTATCAGGTGAATAAAGCCTGGCACTATTGAACTCCCCAACCTTCGTTTTAAAATTTCCTTGCCTGTTAAGCCCTATGGGTCCAGCGGCCCTGCTCGATGGGTTGTCCGAAGTCCCGTGCCCAGAGGTATCCATAATCTTTGAAATCGAATATCCGCCCCGGCCGCTTCTTATGTGAAACGCATGTTTCGCCATATGCAAATTACTCATTCTGGGTTTTAATAGCTACGCTCAATCCCGACTGTCTTTATCCCCCCGTTAATCTGGCTCGGTCCATCGAGTCCCCTCGCTCCGCCGATTCCCTGGCAGACGCCCAGGATAACCCTGTTTACAAGAGAATGGCCGAAAACAACAACATTGTTTCCAAGTAATCCACTCTCAATTTCCCGAATTATCTTTGCCGCAGCATTCTCAACTCTCTCGATGAACAGCGGGTAAGTCTCTCCATTCGTTTTCCTCATCAAGGAGTCAATCTCCCCAGCGCCCCCAGGAATCTTTCTCCCAACAGCTTCCCCCGGGTCTTTCTCAAGAAATCCGGCTACAATGACTATCCTCGTCTTCGCTGGGAGAACCAGCCCACACCCCTCCATCTCCTCGAGCGCGAGCTTCATCGTGTCGAAAGTCCTTCTAGTAGGCGAGACGAGAATAGTGTCGAGGAGGACGCCCTTTTTCGCAAACTCCTGCCCAGCTTTCCTTGCTTGCGCTACTCCGCTTCCAGTGAGCCTTGCCTCTCTCCCAGGAAAAAGCATCTCCCGGTTCGCCTGGGTCTCTCCATGCCTGACCAAATGGAGGCGGGGGGAGGCCCCCCTTCCAAGTTCCACTAGGGGTGCGACAGCATCCATTCAACCACCTAGTCGGAACCGTTCTCTTGATCCTTCACGAGCCTCCAGATGCACATGTGGGAGACCCCGAGCTCGTCCGCGATATCGCGTACGCTCAGGCCTTCAACAGTTCTCAATTCAAGGGCCCATTGCACTTGATCGGCGCTCAGGGCTTTAGGCCGTCCTAATTGGCCATGTAAACCTATAGCCGTGCTTTTCAAAAAGAGACTTCGTGCCGGAAACGCTTTCCAAACCGTTCGCCTGCCCGCTAGCTAAACTAGTCCCGTTTCTTTTTCCCAATTCCTCTAACTCCTCTTCCAATCCATTTCCCATCTCCATCACCACCTCTATTGGTTTATGGGCTAATACGCTCATTTTCCCCTTATAAACCTATGTAACGAAAGACGGAAAAAAAGAAAAAGAACCTCACTTCGAGAGCTCGCTTGCAATGTGCACAACAATGTGCACGAGCGGCTCCTGCATAGACTCGAGCTCGCAAGCAACCATCGAGCACTTGATTGCAAACAAATTTGCCCTTGCCGCTGCATCCTTCAGTCTCTTCATCCCCCTGCTCCCACTCAGTTCCTTGAAGTTTCTCTCATCGAGCGGCTCCCCGAAATCCCTAGCAGTGCCTGAAGCAATGCCTCTTTTCAGAAATAGACGTCCGGAATGCTGTCCCGTCGGTTCTCTCTCCTAAACATCCTCTTACAACTCTCTCCTGTTGCATTTTTACCACCTCAGCAAGAGAATGCTCAATTCTGAAATTTAAAGAAATGTAACAAAAATGACTAGAGGCACCCCACCCGGCGCTTGTTTTTTTCTAAGCCTTCTCGTTTGGGAAAACCAAGAGCCTCAACTTCCCGATGCTCATGGAGTAAAACTCATTCCCGCTTTTGGAGGTCTTCCTCCACATCCCCCCAACACTCCGGAACTTTGTCTGTCCCTCAAGCCCCCGCTCAGCCTGCACGACCCTGAAGTCTGGCTTCGGGCCTTTCGCAAGGACCTGTGGCATCTCAACTTCTTCTTCAATTGGCTTCTTTGCCATACCATCACCAAGCGTTTTCCGAACCCAGCACTTAAAAGTCAGGGGATGCCAGCTTTCCAGTGCACGCCGAACTACGTCGATAGCTTTATAAGCCTCCGTCGAGAACTAGCAAATGTGATACGCCTTCCATTCCCAAAAAAAGATGAAAACAGCAAGGGCCAGAAAAAACCCGAAAACCAAGGCGCCCCCCCAGCGCAAGCCCAGGTCAAGCAGGGCTCAAGCCCAAAAGACCCAGGCCACGAGCCCTGCAGGAGGAGGGAGGCAGCCCTCAGGAAGGTAATTGACCGCTACCGGGACCACATCGAGGCAGGCGAGACGAAAACCGTTCCGGACCTGAAGAACCTCATCGACCCCAAGAGCAAGGCAGTGCAAGAGGTAAAGCAGAAGATTGAGGACAGCTTCCACCCCTACCTATACGAAGCGAATTTCGAGGCTGCTGCGGACAAGGCGTTCGGGTTCCTGAGAGATGACATTGGGGACGAGGCCCTTCCAGTGGATTTCTGGCTCTCGCCAGACGACGTTATCGAGCTAAAGCTTGCAGACGAGATGGACAAGGCGATATTCCTGTGCTCACTCATAATTGCCCTTGACAATGAGACTGCGAAAGTTGTTGTCGAAACAAACGGCACGAGGCATGCGTTCGTGATGTTCGAGTTCAAAGAGAAGTTCCACCTGATGGACCCGGTCCACAACGTGAACCTCTCGGGCTCCCGCGAGGAAGTAGTGGAAAAGCACCTCTCTGGGCACGAGCAGAAGCTCGTCTACGAGTTTAACAACAAGGGATACAAAGAATGGTGAGCTCCTAATTCTTTATGCAGACCCCATTGAATCGCAGTCACGTCTAAGCAGGCGGCTCTCCTGACAAGTAGGCGAACGCGATTGCCGCGACTATGCACCCAAGACCCATCAACACGTAAACGAGGCTTACGAGCACCCCGCCGATTCCCCTGAACCCGGCCCGCCTCGGGCCCGACAGGGAGGGATACGTAATCCAGATAAACCCGTATTTGAGCCCCTCCGCCCCATAAAACCCAGCCAGTAATCCAACCTCAATCATTACAAGGAACTCGAGAAGCGCAAGAATTTCTGAAAGCAAGGGCATAAAGGAAGAACCCAAGAAAACAAGGATTGCCACAGAGAGCGTCCCGAGCAAAACGAACTCGAGGGCCCTGACAAAAACAGGCTTAGGCCTTCCGCTCTTTATCCGTTCCAGGTCCATGCCTAACTCTCCTCAAAAGGGATTTAAATAACTGAACCCAAACGATTCACCATGAACGAGTTTGAGTCCGAGCTCTCGCGCGAGATTTCCAGGAGAAAGGGGTCGAAAAAAGCGCTCTTCAAGGTAGTTGACGAGTATTATGAAAAACGGGCCGAAACAGGTTTAGACGAAGAGGCGATGAAGCGCGAGCTTAGGGATATGAAGGAAGAAGTTGCAAAGAACCTGGATTCGCTCATCAAGAAGGCAACGAAGTCTTTCAAGAAGCACGGGTTCAAGGTCGTTCTCGCGAAGGACGCGGCTGAAGCAAGGAAAGCGATAGCTGAGGCAATCGGGAAGGACAGGCTAATCGTGAAGTCCAAATCCAACACCTGCAGGGAGATTCGCTTAGAAGAGCTCAAGAACGGCGGGCTCGAGATAATTGAGACCGATACGGGCGACTACATAGCAGACCTAGTTTCAGATCCAGGAAACCACCAGGTAATCCCGGCGCTCCACATCTCCCCAGAAGAGATTTCAAAAGCCGTGTCAAAGGCCCTGAATAAGAAAATCCCGGCTGACCCGGAGAAGCTCACGCACGAGATAGCAATCCACTTGCGCGAGAAGATAATGGGGGCCGAGGTGGGGATAACGGGGGCCAACGCAATCACTGCGAGCGGGGAAATCGTGCTCATCGAGAACGAAGGGAACATATCCCTCGTAAGCAGGGTCCCAAAGAAGCACATAATCGTAGCGGGCCTCGAGAAAATCGTCCCTACTCTCGATGATGCGATGAAAGTCGTTAGGTCCGCAACCCTTTGGGGCAGCGGGAGGGAGACGCCCGTTTACCTGAGCATCATCGCAGGTCCAAGCTCCACAGGCGACATAGAGAACGAGCTAGTGAAAGGCGCGCAGGGAGCGTATGAAGTGACTCTCATCCTGGTTGACAACGGAAGGAGCGAGCTTGCCAAAGAAGCCCCTGAGATGCTCTTTTGCGTCGAATGCGGAGCATGCAACAACCTATGCCCGGCTTACAGGCAGGTCCTAGGATTCTTCGGGGACCGGTATCCAGGCCCGAAGGGAATAGTCTACTCGTCCCTCGAGGGAAAGGGGAAGGCAAATTACCTATGCAATCTCTGTTCCAATTGCAAGTTCTCCTGCCCAGCTGGAATCGATCTCCCAGAATACATCCGAAAGGCAAGGGGCAAGCTGAAGATGGAGAGCGACAAAGAAATGATAAAGAAGATTCGAGAATTCGGCAACCCGTTTGGAAAAGTCGAAAAGGGCAAAATCCCAGACAAGCTATACTGTTGCTGATTCAATGCAAATAACATCCATCCTTGCGGGCCTCGACCTATCTTTTTTTACTCCGTTCGCAATGTTTCTCCACAACTATGCGTATTCGCTCGTGGCAATCCTCTCCCTTGTGACGTTCCCCTACTTGAGGGGAAAGGGCAGGAATCACGCGCTTGCAGTTTCCATGGTAGTTGTGCTGCTCCTTACATTGGGCATTAAGGGGTTGTATGGGATTCCCAGGCCATGCCAAAGTTGGCTCCCAGATGCCAAGGCATGCACGCCCGAAGAGGAATTCGGTTTTCCGAGCGGGCACACGGCATTTGCGTTTGTTTTTGTTGCAGCATCGCTCGGGACCGGATTGTTTCCGCTATACCTGCTCACAGGAATTCTCGTTGCCTTCAGCAGGCTTTATCTCGGGGTCCACTCAATTGCCGATGTTGCAGGGGGAGTAGTGCTCGGCGTAATAACATACCTACTAGTCGAGGAGTTTGAGGATTACCTGATAAGGAGGAGAAAGGGCAAATGAGAGAGATGCGGCGCAAGCTTTTCCACCTGGGGTTCGGTGCTTTTGTGATATCGCTAGCACTCATACCGGACAGGGAATACGCGATTTCGTTTGTCCTCTGCTCATTCCTCGCGGGCCTAGGCATCCTTTCCCTGAAGCTTAGGGGAGTCCAGCTCCCGATAGCGGACGAGCTTCTCGCCCGCCTAGAGCGAAAGGGTGCCCCCCCGGGATATGGGGCGTTTTGGTATCTCTTCGGCATACTCTCGATTCTTGCGTACGTGCAAAATCAGGATGCATTGTTTGCATCCCTTTTGATGCTCTGCATAGCGGATGCGTCATCCTCGCTCGCAGGCCAATTCGGGAGGAATCGGCTTCCCCACAACAAGAACAAGACATTCGAGGGTTCCCTCGCGTTTCTTTCTGTTTCGCTCGTTTCGTTCTTTTGGCTGGGCTTTCTCGCAGTCCCGTTCTCACTAATCGGGGCGTTTGTCGAAAGCCTCGACACAAGGGTCGATGACAACTTCCTAATATCCTCTTTTTGCATAGTTTTTTTCTTCTTGTTTCCAAGTTAGATTTTTAAGTAGGTCGGGGGATAACACATCATGCGCCACAGGCCCCAGCTATTGATTATTTTTGTCATGCTACTGCAGCCACTAATCTTCTCGGAGATCAATGTCCAGTATGCGGAGATTGTGCCGCAGCTCATCGCGGACAACTCGGACCCGGACTGCCAGGCATTCATCACCTACGGTGGTCCCGGAGAGCCAACTGTAAACTATTACATATGGGACTCAAAAGGAGGCAGGGACAATCCCACTCACTTCGGCATAGCGACGTGCATTGGTTCAAACTGGCAAACAGGGAAAGCGTGCCACTCAAGTTTTTTCAATCCAAAACCGCTTTCAGGCGTCGTGTATTGCGCAATCGAAGCATCCACTGATAAAGAAGTTGCCGGAAAATGCTCAATTGCCGCGAGGACATGCAGCGACTGCCCAAGCGGATGCGGGGATGCGAAATGCTCGGGCGGGGAAACGTCCTCCACCTGTGCGCAGGATTGCATGTTCTATGGAGTCGAAGTGAAGATTCTTTCCCCAGAATGTTATGCGACTCTCCACAGGGGAGAAACATTCCTCCTGAAAATATCCGCCAGAAAAGACGGCGCCCCACTGAAGAATGCGAAAGTCTCTTCAAGCGGTTTTTTTGGTTCTAGCGCCCTTATCGAGGAAAGCGCAAACACGGGAATATACACTGCGGAATCAACTGTTCCCACAACCTCTGAGGGAGTCCTCTCAATAAATTTTTTTGTTTCGGATGAAGGACGGGTTGAGAAGAGGACCGCGCTCGTCTGGGTCACCCCGACCTTAAAGGTTACAGCAAACGTTTTGCCAATACAAAAGCTCGGGGATATCATACCTGTTACCGGAAACATCTCGAGCCTCGGGATGCCAGCGAATGGGCATGCGGAGGTTGCGTTCTATTCCCCCTCGGGGAGACTCATGCATATTGAGCAAGTCATAGTTTCAAACGGCACGTTCATCTCATACTATCACGGCGCGCTAAATGATGAAGTGGGGAACTGGTCGATAACCATAAACACAACAGACGAGTTTAAAAACTCCGGGAGCTGGTCTGGGTTGTTCCTTTTGGCCGAATTCGCCCCAGGCTCATTTCTTGAAGTTGAGCATATCAGCCCAGTAGTTGGGGTCTATTCAAGGGGTTCGACAGTTTCAGTCACAGTCCGGGTGAAGAAGGAGGGCCAACCACTCACAGGTGCGAACGCCATGTTCTTCACTCCAGACAACAAGCCAGTAGAGATGCTCGAAGTCGGAGGGGGAGTTTACAGTGCCACTTACACTATAAATCAAAATGACCCGTTGGGGGTTTGGGCAGTAATTACGCGTGCATCGTATAAGGTGGATTCCGGAGTGGTCGAGGGCTTGTCTTCGCATAAGGTTAGCATAGCAGAGTCGACTCTTTCTATTGACATAACCAGGCCCGAAAGGGCGAGTTTCGGCTACGGGGACACAGTGGAGGTTGTCGCAACCGCAAGCTACCCCGGGGGGGACCCGGTTAACGCTTCCCGCGCATTTGTTTCAGTGAGAAACGAGAAAATACACATGGAGCAGACACAACCCGGCACATTTGTTGCCTACTACCAGATACCTCCAGAGAGAGAAGGCGAAGCGATACTGACAGTGAGCATCCAGGATGAGTACGGGAACTCGGGAACAAAAAGCGCCACAATGGAAATCTCTGGCGAGTCCCTACTATTCATGCTCGACAGGAACCGTTTTATCATAATCCCAGCGGCCATCGCAATCGTCATAGCGGCAGTGACATTTTGCAGGAACTGCATATTCGCCTCTAGGAAGAACAGGCTCATTAAGAGAAAGGACGAGCTTATAAAATTACAGGCAAAACTCCAGGCCCAGTACCTAAAGGAAGGAGTCATAGACAGGAAGACATTCTACGACCTCAGCGCAAAATACGATTCGGAGCTCCAGCGCATAGAACACGAACTCTCGGAGATTGAGGACAAGGGAATGAAAGAGGTATCGAAATGAGCGATTCAGAAAAAGAGGATGCAGCAAGGAAAGCGCAGAAATACGTGAAAGCAGGAATGGCAGTCGGGCTTGGGACAGGTAGCACCTCCTCCCACTTCATCAAGCTTCTTGGGGAGAGGAACAGGAAAAAGAACCTAGGGCTCAAGTGCATCGCAACATCCATAAAGTCTGAACAGCTCGCCAGGGAGTGCGGGTTAGATCCGGTTGGGTTTGAACAAATTGATTGCATTGACGTTGCTGTTGATGGGGCGGACGTGATTTTCGGGAAACTTCT
>JBDRJJ010000080.1:0-4136 GCA_043815135.1 Microcaldota archaeon
CATTGGAAAGCGCTTCCCGCCTAATCTCATAAGGCTCCTGCGTGTAATCCTTTCCGTCTGAAAAGAGCAAATCGAACGCAAAGAGCCTTAGGGGGAAAATTTGCGTCATCTCTTCGATACCATATTTCCTCTTTCGCTGTATCGTCAGTTGAAAAGGCCGGAACTCCCCGGTCAGCTCATTGAACGCGATTGCCTCCCCCTCCAGGATAGCCTCTTTTGATTTTATGAACTTCCGGGTAGCTTCGACTATTTCTGGAAACATCCCGGCCATCGGCTCGAGTTTTCTTGAGTAGATTTCAACTTGCTCGTCCCGTTTGTGCACCTGGCAACGGAAGCCGTCATATTTTGCTTCAACCCTGCATTCGCCTATCTTTTCGATTATCTCTTCGGCCGAATGGAGTCTCTCCGCAAGGGCAGGGCGAACTGGACTGAAAACTTGAATCGTAAAATGGGCGATTTTTTCCGGGTCCCCGAAAAGCGTTTCTGCAACCAGGCCGAGGTCGTTTGAGAGGTTGTAAGCCCGTTCCAACTCCTCCCGGATGCTCTTGTCACCTTTCTCGTAGTATGAAAGTCCATCGAGAATCGTCGGATCGCCGACTCCAAGCCTCAATCTCCCTAGTGGGAATCTCACTATGTAGCGGGCTTCAAGGGGCTCGGAGTTGTTAAGCAACTCCGTTAGTAGTTTTATTTTTAGCTCCTGGCTGCCATGCCCCGTGCTCTTGGCAATTTTCATGAAGGAGTCAAAGACCTTGCTGACTGATAGCTCTTCGTTAGAAAGGGATGATTGTTTTTTCTTTTCTATTAGGACTTCCGCCGCTTTCCCTATGTCCCCGGTCCGCTTGTACTCTTCTTCGATTGTTTTCATCGAGTATCCAGAAGCAACTGAAATCGATTTCTCGACGAATTTCTCGCCCATTCCCACTTCGATGTCCTTGTGCGGCGGAGCAATGCTACCCTGCGTTAAATAAACAATCTTTCTGATTTCGTCTGATGAAGCTCTCTTGAAAAGCTCTGAAAGGATTCCTGTCATCTCCAGCCTCCCGGTTTTAGACTCTATCAGTTCGTAGGCAGTAGCCAGCTCAAGGAACTTCATAAAACCATATCAAGCGCATCATTATAATAATTTTCGAATGAAAGAGTTTCTTATGGATGAAGCACTCGGGAAGCTCGTTTGGACTGACGACGCGCCTAAAAGCCCGGCATGGAAAACCGCGCTTTTATTGTTCGTTGTGATTTTTTCAATGAATTTTGCCACGAGCCAGTCTACGCTTTATCTTGCGCTCGCGTTGATATCCGCCGGGTTATTCCTCTACTTTACGGTTAGGACGGCGGAGGTCATTGGGAGAACCAAGGTATACGAAGACGGAATTCTCGCCCCGACCAAGCTCGACGGCTCCATACTCCCGGCCCAGGTGGAAAAATTTTTTCCATGGGTAAAAATCAAAAGCTTGAGGATGGAGACGAAAGGGATTTTTTCGAAGAGCCATTTCCTTTTAATCGAATACGAGGAAAAAACACATTCCGTAAGCCTGCGGAAAAAAGATGGGTTCATGGATGCTTGCAAGAAGCTCGGGAAGGAAGTTTCCTAAAGCTCGTGCTCAAGCTCCCTTGCAATTGCAAGGCTTACTTTCATCAGGTTGGGGACGGGATTCCCTGAGCCATCAAGAAGTATGTCGCCTTTAGAGCTCACAATCATGTAGGCACTCGGGTTCTCCTCTATCACCTGTTTTGCGAGCTGCTTGAGTTTCGCGTCATCCTGAAGCAGTTCCATCGCCCGCTTCGCCTTCTCGTTCTCCTTGCAGAGGTTGTCCACGCCCGCCTTTATCTCTTCAAATTCTGAAGGCTCAATCTCGTTCCGTCCAATGAATTTCCCTATATGGACTGCGAGAATCACGTTCTCGCTCCCGCCGAACTTGTCCTTGTTCTCAAGAACGTATTCAACATATTTTATGTAGCCGAGGAGAGCGTCAGCGTTATCCCGGTAAAACTTCCTGTCCTGCTCAGTGAGAGAAATCATGCTAGCTCACCTCCTTTTTCCGCCCCTTTAACTAATTTTTCATGTAAAACGACCACTTCCGCAAACTCGGGAGACTTTAACGCCATGTTATCGAAAGCTTCCTGCTTTTTCCTCATCTCTTGAATCTCGCTGTCTTGGACTTTTTTTGCATCGTCCTGTTTCTTTCCAGCCGCAAATCTTGAATTTGCTGAGAAAGAATCGGCTACCTCCAATAGTATCTCCATCACTATGGTGGCTGCTGCAAGATACCGGGCTGTTTCGAAATATTTTTTGTTCTGGAATATGTAGTTGTTCAAATCCTTGACCATTTTGATTTTACGGAATCGTTCGCCTTTTTTCTTCGCTAAACCCAACGCAGTTCCCGCGCTTTTCAATACGGCATCCCGGGTCTCGGGAGAGCTGGCGAGGTCCTCGTTGACCATCCTCTCCCTTGCTGCCTCAGGATTCTCCTCGAAACTCGCCAATATGTCCACTGTTTGTTTGTAAAGGAACAACGGAAGGGTATCCATTCCGATTTCTTCATCGAGCTTGGCAACCGAAATGCCTCGGAGCTCAGATGCCATGTAGTCCGCCATTCCCGGTGACTCGAGCCTCTTGCGCGTTGCCTCAGTGATGAGGAAAAACTCCTCCTGGCTCAATTCTTTGCCATCCAGGAGAACTAACTCCGGGACATTGGAACCCGGCCCAGTGGGCAATATGAAATCTAACAACTTTTCTGTGGTGTCGTAGTCCTTCAAGAGCGTTTCCCCAAGAGTTTTATCTTGGCCCAGTTCCTGCTGCAAATTCGCGGGTTGCGCCTGGGCGAGTGCGGGGGGCGGTTGAATCTGCTGTTCCTCTTGTTTTAACTTGGGTTGTGGTGGTATGGCATCTCGCAGAGTATTGTGGAGGTCATCGTGGAAACTGTAGCGCTTATTGGGGTCTCCAGTCTCGAGAGTCACCTTGCTCGAGTCAGTAGACCGTATCTTCTCAGTAACCCTAACTGGCACGACTAAGCTTAGGGTATCCTCATCGGCATGGGAAACGTGGGAGACAGGGCCCGTAGGCTCGACATGGTATGTGGAATATATCCCCATGGGGGGTTCATCTAGGAGGGGTATTTCGTTGAAAAAAACACTCGCGTTTTTTAAGGAATCGTGGGTTATGTTGTTTGGGTCAACACCCGCCTTCACATCAACCCTCATCGTTCCGTCGTAATAATTTGACCCGGACGGATCCGACTTCTTGTCAGTTGGGTCGAACTTAACGTGAACTCCTTTAACCGGCTTCTGGTCTTCCGATTTTATGCGCAGAACGCCTTGCGGCGGGGGTTTGGCAGAACGCTTATTTTTGCTTGAAGGTTCGCCCTGCTCAACCGTTGTCGGACCAACACCATATATGAAAAGCATCAAATCCCTCCGTCTGCTTTGCTTATGGATTATGCAGTATATATAAATATGGGAAATTGCATCTAACCAGCATGGAAATACGCGATATTGCAGTAATCCTGATTATCGTCCTCGGAGTAGTTGCGCTGAAAGGATTTTACGACTTGTTTCTCTCGATGCCCATCTGGGTGTTTTATATCGCGGTAATCGCGGTTTTTGCTTTTGCTGGGATTGGATTCTTTATGGTGGCTGAAAGCATGTTCAAGAACCCGAATTTCAACGCTGGTGCCGCGGTCCTCATGGCAGACCCAAAAAAAGCCATTTACGAGGCTTCAAACCTCTGGTTGAGGTGGCCCTGGTGGGCAGTGATGCTCGCAGCCTGGAAGGTTTTTGAGCCGTTTACTAGGGAGCCATTGGGGGTGTTCATGTCCTATGTTGGGATTGGGCCGGATTTCGCAATCCCGCTCTTGGGTTCTCCGTTCGAATTTCTTACGATTTTTGCGACATACGTCGCACTGGTCTGCGTGACTGGATTGTTCCTTCTCATAAACCCGGTATCGATTGGGAGGGGAAGAACTGGCAGCTGCCCAAGGTGCGGGGCTAAGCACAGTGTTGCGGACAATTATTGCTCGAATTGCGGGGCAATACTGCCGAAAAAAGGATAAAAAAAGAAGGATGTGCTCGCGAAGGTCCGAGGGGTTTCGCGAGCCGCGAATTTCTTTTCTCAGCTAATTGCAGCAGGCCTTCTTCAACAC
>JBDRJJ010000081.1:0-4749 GCA_043815135.1 Microcaldota archaeon
TGGACACGAAGATGTAGAGATGTTGTATTTTTTCCTGGGGCGCGGGGAGGTAGTGTCCGGCATGCCGAAGCGGATTGCCATTCAAAAGAGCGTTTATCAAACCCCTGGAAGTACTGCAAGCTGCATTGCGATTGCATTACACAACAAGGGTTACATGGGGAGGTATGGACGACTTTCATCGCTCAAGGATGAGCAGAATTACACTGTTGCAGACACGACTGTTTTCAGCTTTTACGAACCCACTGCGGAATACGTGAATTTGTTCCTGCGCAATCAAAACGTCGTGATTCTGGATAATTTCTCAAAAAACGTCCGAATTCTGGGAGATTTCTCAAAATAACTATCCGGTCCAGTGCCCGATAAGAAAAGGTCTGCACTCAGGCAAAAGTAAAGTGCAGGGGGAGAGATTTGAACTCCCGCAGGCCTAAGCCAACAGATCTTGAGTCTGTCGCGTTTGGTCAAGCAAGCAACGAGAACGTGTCCCGCTTCTTTCTTTTTTCCAAGGTTTTTTCTTTCTTTTGAAGAAAGACAAAAGCTTTTTGACCAGGCTCCGCCACCCCTGCGCGAACTACATTCGCACTGAAAAGATTTATTAGCGTTAAGATGCTTATCAATGTCGGGTTTTAGCATGAATGACAAGCCAGAGAATCCAATTTCCAAGGATTCGGGTTCTCCATTGTGGAAAAGGTTCATGGTCACGGACATTATGCGGGTCGAGAGGGTTTCTGGGGAAATCCATTCTAGGGCCCAGCCGGTTGACGAGGGGGAAATTGGGCTTTTTTCAGGAAAGGAGAAATTTGTGCGGGTCGAGGCGAAAGCCCACGAAGAGAGTAAAAAGGCGGACGTTTACCACGAACCGGAGCCAGAGCCTATGCCAAAGCCAGAAATTGAGGGAGTTGAGTTTCCTAAAGAGCCAAGTTTATTTGCAAGGGAAGTGTTTATGAAGCCGCTTTTGCCTTTTGGGGTGGAAGAGAAGGAGAAAAATCAAACTCTGCCTTCGCGCTCGGGGGATTTGCTGTTTGGATTCCGAAACCCAGGCTCAAGAATTGGTAGGTCTGGGATCCTAATTTCAAAGATGAAGGGCCTCAACGACCCGAAAGAAAAAAACGGTGAAGGCTGAGTTTATGGGGGAGCAGGACCTTCTTCTGATACCTGGACCTGTGACGGTTTCAAGCGATGTCCTTGAGAAGATGGCCTGCCAGATGTTCAATCACCGGGGGCCAAGGTATGCAGAACTTCTTTCAAAAGTTAATGCTGGCATTGGGTGGCTGTTAGGAACCAAAGGAGAGGTCCACACTGTCACCGGCTCTGGAACTGCGGGCCTTGAGTTCGCCCAGAGCAACTGCGTTCACCCGAACGAAAGGGTACTTGCACTCTCCTGCGGGGTTTTCGGCGAAAGACTCGCGGATATCGCGAAGATTTACGGGAAAGATGTTAAAGTGTTCGAGAAACCGTATGGCCGCGGGATAAAACCCGAGGAGGTCGCAAAGCATCTCGAACGCGAAGCATATGATGTCGTTACCTGTGTTTTCAACGAAAGCAGCACTGCGGTGAAGAACCCAGTAAAGGAAATAGCAAAAGTCGTAAAGAAATCCGGGGCGTTCCTAGTAATTGACAATGTTTCCGGGGTGGGAATGGATTACAGGATGGACGTGTGGGGCGTCGATGTCACGATAACTGCAACCCAGAAGGCGCTCGGAGTTCCTCCAGGCTTGTCGTTTGTTGCTCTGTCTGAGCGGGCAAGGGAGAAAGCTGAGAGAGCCCCTACGAGAAGCTACTATTTTGATTACGATACTTACAAAAAATTCGCAGCAAAGGGCCAGCCGCCTTATACTCCCTGCATTAGCGCGATGGTTGCTGCTGAGCATGCGCTCTCGAAGGTCAGGGGCATGGGACTTGATGAGTTCAACGCACTTCACGCGAGGAGGGCGAACGCCGTCAGGAACGCATGCGTGGATGTTGGGCTGAAGCTTTTCGCAGAAGATGGGTTCAGGTCCGATACCCTCACGGCGATAGAGCACCCGAAGTCTGATGAGATACGTTCACATTTGAAGGAAAAACACAGGATCTTTTTAGGCGGGGGCCAGAAGCACCTTCAGGGAAAAGTTTTCAGAATTGGCCATATGGGAGATATAACACGGGGGGATTTTGAGAGAACGTTCTCGGCGATTGGGGAAGCGCTCGCTCAAATTGGAGAAAAACCAAATGCTGAAAGGGCAATTTCTGCTTTTAAAAATCTCTGAGTCCCTTTTCACTCGAAAGTCGAAACGCCGGTTGCAACAAGGGCACTGACGAGTATCTTGAAGAGTATTATAAGAAAGCCTGCAACAACGACGAGCCAGCTCGGTATTGAGATAGTGCCGCTTATGCTCTCAATCAGTTCTTCTGTGCTCGATGCCATGTCGACGAGTCCCCCCTGCACAAGTAGGAATATTACCAACAGCATCAAAACAAGACCAATACTCCCCAACAGGCCGGCTAAAGCTCCAACCATCAAAGCATTGGACCTAGTAATCTTCGCTTTCGCTCCCCGCGTCAGGTAGGAAATTGCCAAGTAGCTGCCCGCTGCATCAGAAAGCATGCAGGGCATGCATATCAGGAACCCTACGAACGAGAGTATTGAGTTCACCGCGCCGCCGAGAACGGCGGCCGCCAGAAACCTAGTTATTGGCACGCAGCCGGATTTTCCCGCCAGATAGACACCCATAGCACACTGGTCTGAGGCTATTTCCCCCTTTCTGTTTAAATAGTTTTCCAGCGAATAAGCCTTCGGGAAAACATATGGAACCATTGATTGTAAAATTTGCGATTGAGAGATTTGCGATTGCGCTCGTGGGGTGCGGCATCGCGTCTTATTACGATGTGTTCAACAACCGGAACGTCCCGAATTGGCTCACGTATGGAATGGTTGCGCTCGGGGTTTGCCTCGGTTTTTTCGACTTGGCAGGAACAACAATTCTTTCTGCAGCGGGCCCAGCCCTTTTGTCCACTCAGTTTTTGGGAGTTGCCCTGACTGTTTTTGGACCTGCGGTTTTTCTCTTTTTGGTTGGATACTATCTTTACATGAACGGGCAGATTGGCGGGGCCGACGTGCTGGTTTTTATCGCAATTGCGCTTCTTGTTCCGCAACAGCCGTTTAGTCCAGCGAACGACCAAAGCACGCCCTTCTTCAGCATACCTTATGTTGTGACTATATTCGCACTATCCGGGATACTCTTCAGTGCCTATCTTTTCCTGACTATGGTCCCCAGAGTGGTACGGGGGCTTCTTCAGAAGAAAGTGAAAATAGACAAGAAAAAAACGCTTATGTCGGCCTTTGTTATTGTGTTATACGGTTTCTTTCTCAGCAATATGTACATGATGCGGGTTATACCGGTCCCGTTCATTCTGATAATCGCTCTTGTACTGGTTTCTGCCTTTTTTGTTTACACTTTCCGCGATTTCATCCTGGAGGAATATGTGATACGAACTGTTCCGCTGGATAAAATTGATGAGGAGGATGTGCTCGCGATTGAGAAGCTCGACCCGGAGCTTGTGAAGAAGCATAACCTGAAAAAAGTCCTGACTCTGAAGGAGCTTGAAAAACTCAAGGACCTCCCCATCAAGGAGTTTCCAATTTACAAGAACATGAACTGCTTCATGCCCCACGTCCTTGGGGCATTGCTCATCAGTATGGTAGTGGGCGACATATTCACGTTCATGATGAGATTGGGATAATGCCTAAAGGAGCTTCATTCTTTTCCCGCATATTGAAAAGTTATCCTCGTGTCTTAACCCGTATTTTCCAGGAATGTAGAATGCGGGCTCTATCGCAAAGCACGTTCTGCTAGTGAGTTTGTCCCGGGATTTTTTGAAGAGTGACGGGCGCTCATGGACATCAAGACCGATGCCGTGCCCTGGAGAGTGAATCATTTTTCCGAAACCGGATTCTTGCATTAGTGCATTGCACTCTCCCCATATGCTGCTTCCAGTGGAGCCTGCTCTGAACTCTTTGACGAGA
Source organism: Microcaldota archaeon (assembly GCA_043815135.1). Classification (GTDB taxonomy): domain Archaea; phylum Micrarchaeota; class Micrarchaeia; order Burarchaeales; family JAKAKT01; genus JAKAKT01. The sequence continues at coordinate 4,001 of JBDRJJ010000081.1, forward strand.
GTATCGAAAACGCCTTTAAGCCCCAAGTATTGTTCCCTTTCCGTTTCGCACCTTCCAATGAAAACGCACCGCGTCAGGTCGGAGCAGTACCACTTGTGACGAACCCCGAAATCGATTAAAACCACGTCGCCATTGGAGATTTTCCTTTTCGAGGGCTTCCCGTGGGGCATTGCAGTATTCGGCCCAGAAAGGACTATCGGGTCGAAAGATGGCGTGGAGTCATGCTCGATTGCCGCAATCAGAAGCTGGCGAAGAACGCTAATCTCCGTCATGCCCGGGCCAATTTCCAGATTCCCGATTATTTTTCTCGCAATCTTGGCTGATTGCTTCAATATAGAAATTTCCCCCTCTTCTTTCGCCGAACGCATGGAAAGGAGGTCCCCTGACGCATCAGAGAAGCGTTTTGGCTTGAGCCTTTTTTTGAAACGCTGGTAGGTTTTGGCGTTCATGCTCGTCATGTCGAGAGCAACGGACCTGCACCCAGAAAGGAACTCAGATGCTTTCTTGTAGAGTTCGGCTTTGTCCTTGAAAGCAACGACGTCAAATCGACCCGCCTCCCTTATCGCCTCGTTCTTGTTTATGCTGTTTACAAAGAGAGAAGCGCCCCCGCTTCTGGAATACATCAGTAGAGAATTGTCTAGGGGGAGGCCGGAGAGATAGAGAAAATTCGAGTCTGGGCGATTTCCCGCCACGAGAACTAGAGCGTCTGAGTTGGACTTGCTGAAAAATCTCGCTATTCTTTCGCTCAT
>JBDRJJ010000082.1:0-2295 GCA_043815135.1 Microcaldota archaeon
TATGAGAAAACTGCTCGGAGGATGCTGTGGTGCGCAAGGGCAGGGGACCTTTCCGAGATGGTGAAAGTGGGGGACGATTTGGGGGTGAACCTGCAAAAGCTCCTTTACTCGCGGGGGATTTACCTGAAATTTAGTAAGGGAACCCAAAGAAAGCTTTAATAGTGGGAAAAACATACCGAATAAGTGGTATTTATGGAGAGAGTGACTACGGGAGTGGATGGGCTTGATGAGCTCTTGGAAGGAGGCTTTCCCAAGGGGTCTGTTGTGCTCGTTTCCGGCTCCCCTGGGGCGGGGAAGACGATTCTGGGCCTCCAGTTCCTGAAAAAAGGGGTCGACATGGATGAGCGGGGCCTTTACATCACTTTCGAGGAGACGAGGCGGTTCATTCTCGACCAGGCAGCCAGGTTCAACTGGGACCTCGAGGGCTATGAGAAGGAGCACAAGCTCAAGATTGTCTCGTTGGTCGTGAGCCACACGAGCATCGAGAAGGTGCTTATGGAGATTGACGAATTGGTGAAGAAATTCCAGCCGAACCGGCTCGTGCTTGATTCCCTGACGATGCTCCAGGTCTACACGAACGTGCTCGTGGACTCGAAGAGCATCGAGATGCTCGGGGTTTCGGACAAGAGCTACGAGGCGGTTACGAGGAAGGCGGTTGCGGACATCGTCGAGAGGCTGAGGGGCTTTGGCGCGACTTCTATTGTCACTTCAGAACTGCAGGAGGGAAGCGCCTGGTATTCCCGCGACACGGTTTCCGAGTTCATCTGCGACGGGGTGATTAAGCTCTCGAAAATCGAGACTATCGGGAAGAGGACTCTCGTGATTGGGAAGATGCGCTCGACTAGGCATGATGTTCTTCCGAAACCAATAAATATCGGCGAGGACGGGATTATACTCGTAAAAGGGTGATGGTTATGGAAAGAATCAAGACTGGAGTTTCAGGCCTCGATGAATTGATTGAGGGCGGAATCCCGAAGGGCTCAGTTGTGCTTATTTCCGGCTCCCCTGGTACTGGAAAAACCATCTTTGCGCTGCAGTTCCTCGTTGAGGGTGCGAAGAACAGCGAGAAGGCGCTCTATGTCTCGTTCGAGGAGAACAAGCAGTCGATAACCGACCAGGCGAGGCAGTTCGGCTGGGATTTGGAGAAGCTCGAGAAATCTGGGAAATTGAAAATAGTTTGCTTCAACATGCCGAAGACCAATGTCGTTAATGTTAATGCGGAGATGGAGAAGATGGCAAAGACTTTCAAGCCGGACAGGGTTGTTGTTGACTCGCTCTCTGTTCTGCTTGTTTATTTGGAGATGAGTTCAAGATTTGAGCTTGCATCGCTTGGCGGGATGAATATCGGGGAGGCGAGCAAGATAATTTCGGAGGAGGCGGCGACTCGTGCTTCGGTTCTCACGACAATCGGGAACATCAGGAGCTGGGGCTGCACTTCCATTTTAACTGCTGAAATGCCCGACAACGCGCAGTACCTTTCCAGGGACACGATTTCATCCTTCGTCGCGGACGGGGTGATAAAGCTGTCGCTCGTAGAATCTCTGGGAAAGCGAACCATAGAGATAAAGAAAATGAGATCGACTGACAATGACATGTTGAAAAAAAGCTTTGAAATAACTAAGAGCGGAATCGCAATAAAGAAAGGATGAGCTAATGCCGAAAGGAGTTGTAAAGACAGGAGTGGACGGACTGGATGATATGTTAGGGGGGGGCATCCCTAAAGGAAACGTGGTCTTATTAAGCGGACAGGCTGGGACTGGGAAGACGATTTTTTCCCTGCAGTACCTGTATAATGGGTCTAGCAATTTCAAAGAAAAAGGCCTCTATATTACTTTTGAGGAAACTCGCGAGGATATTTTAGAACAAGCCAAACATTTTGGCTGGGATTTTGAAGAACTCGAGAAGGCCGGGATGATAAAAATTCTAACTTTTTCGATAACGAAACACCAAGATTTAGTCACTATAAACAAAATAATAAGGGACACCGTAAACGAGCATAAACCAAAGAGACTCGTATTTGATTCGATATCTGCGTTTACCGTTTGGGCCGAAATAAGAAGCGGACTTGAACTGTTGGAGTCGATGGGTTTCTCACACCCCCAAGAAGCTGGGTATATGCCAAGCGGTGAAGGAGTCACCAGAGCAGCCATCGCTGAAACAATGAGGAACATTAAGGAAATGGACCTAACGGCATTGATTGTATCCGAACTTCCGGAGAAAACGGATTTCTTAAGCAGGGACACAATCTCTGAGTTCTTGGCGGACGGAGTCATAACGTTAAACTACGCGGGAGTG
>JBDRJJ010000083.1:0-5069 GCA_043815135.1 Microcaldota archaeon
GCTCCCTCAAAGCGGTCCATCCCAACCCTGAAGCCAGAATCAATAGCCCAGAGCGCCTTCTCGAGCTTTGCTTCCATGTTTTCTTTTATTTTCGCCGATTCCCTGAGCTGTCCTGCAATCTTGGAAAGGGTCTCCCAGGAATCGCGTATCTCAATCAGGTCCATGATGATCCTCGCTCTTGCAAAGGCCTTGCTTGCAACAGGGCCCCCCTGATGCTCGAGCTTTTCATTGAGAACATTCACTGATTGCACGAGCTTTGTGCAGGCTATGTACCACTTTCCACTTCTTATCAATCCTATTGCCTCAGGGATTATCCCGCTAGCAAGGCTCGCGTGCCCATCAACAAGGAAGACTGAATTCCTCCCCTCAAGCTTCTCGACCACCTGCCCAAGTTCTGCAATTTTGGCTTCCAGTTCCTTATCTCCGCCACTCCCTTTTTCGTAGTTCATTCTCGAATTTATCTTCTTAATTCCATAAATCAGTTCAAGAATCCTGAACCTCTCATCCTGTTGCTTCTCTAAAATGTGGCCCATTGCCCTGAAGGCACTCTCAAAATCAGGGTAAACATTCTTCTGGGGCTTGAGAGGAACAGCGATTCTTTCCAGCTCTGCTCTCCTTTCGTTACTCATACTTTTCCCGGAAGCAAGCTCTTTACTTGCAACCCTCGCCTTTTTCTGCTCAACCAGGAACATCTGGCCGAATCTCTCCCCATCAATTACAATGAACGTAATGGCGAGCCTGGAATCGCCAAGGACTTCCATTCGGAGTCTTTTCATCCTGGCAGTAAGCGTTTCATAATCAAAACGGTGCGCGTCAGTATAAACATCCCTAGGAAAACCGTTAGAAACAGGCCCGTGGGCGCGAGAACCGTGGTATCTCAGCAACCCTCCCACCAACTCAATTATGGCGCCTAAGGTTCTGTCCCAGTTCTCGGGAGATGAATAATAACAAAAAATAAGTCGCCTCTCGAAGAAGATGCCCGAGCCTCTGCTTCTCCGTCTCTATCCATTCCGGATAACGCACGAGGCCTGCGGCCTCCGCAGGCGTTTTTCCAAGCGCCATGTGCTTGCGCACAAAATTCAGGTATAGCTCATAGAGCTGAATCAGCTCCTTTCCCGTCTCCAGTCTATGGAATCCTCTCCTTGGATGAAAATACCTCCTTAGGGTGCCCTGCAGCCTCTCAATGATGTTGTTGTTTTTCTTATCCTCAAAATCAACGCACTGGTGGAAGTTCTCATGGAACCACTGCGTGCCAAAGCACTTGCGCACAGGCGTCATGTAAGGGAAGGCACCGTCAGCAACAATCTTCAGCGGCCTTGGGGAGTCCACTATAAGTTCTTCAGCTTCAGCGCTTCCTCTTCTTGGCTCAAGGTGAAGAGTGCAGAACCTGTTTTCAGCACTGATGGAATCCCAGATGTAGTAGAAGGTGTTTTGCATGTGGAGGAAGAGTTCATCAAGATGCAGTTTGACTGAAATTGAGGGCTTCACGTCGCCCCAAAACTGAATGACGTGATGTAGATAAGAGATAACCCAAGCAAAGCAGCTGTTCTTTGAGACTTGAAACTGGTCTGCAAGCTGCCTCAGGCTTAGCCCTTTGAGCCAAAGCAGGACAACATCAAGAATCATGTCCGGCGCTTTATGCCTGTTCCTGAATCCGTCGTCGTGGGTGAAGCGGCGTTTGCAGTGCTTGCAAAGATACCTCTGGATTATGCCGCGGTTCCTCGTGCGGCGGGTGCCGCAACGTATGGTTTTATCTGACTTGCAGAAAAAACATCTCATAAGGCCCCTCCTTGGCCTCCCACAGTTGTCTCATATGGAAGAACAAGGATGCGGGCCTTTTCTACTTATCACCCGTATTTAGGGACAGAACCGCGCCTAAGGCTAATAAGCCTGCTTATCTCAACATATATCCGATTGCATGGTCCATTCAAAAATCATTGAGTCGCACTTCAACTCGATAGAAAACTACGTCTACATGGCCGAGAAGGTGGTTCCCTTCAATAAAGAGCTCCACGACAAAGTGATAGGCGAGCTCTCGATATGGGCACCCGAAGAGTTCACGTTTGTCGATTTGGGCCTAGGGGGCGGGGAAATCGACGAGAAGATACTGGACAAGTTTCCCAAGTCCCGCTTCATCGGGGTGGATATCTCCGAAAAGATGCTGTCTCTTGCAAGGAAAAGGCTCGCCCGCTTCGGGGAACGAGTGCATCTTGAGAAGGGGGATTTCGTCTACATTGATTTCGGGATGGAGAACGATTTCGTGATATCGGAGCTCGCAATTCACAATTCGACTGATGATGAAAAGGCGAAGCTCTTCCAAAACATCTCCGATTCGCTCACGGACAAGGGAATTTTCATAAACGCCGATTTCATCGCAGGGGAGGACCCAATTGAGAACGAGCGTGACAAGAAATGGTATCTCAACTTCCTCCAGGAGAACCTGCAAGGCGAAGAGCTCGAGGCCTGGGTCAGGCATGCGTTCTATGAAGATAACCCTTCAAAGCTCTCAGACCAGTACAAGCTACTCGAGGAGGCTGGCTTCAAGAAAGTCGAGGTAACATGGAAGAAGATGAACCTCGCGGTTTACGTAGCATACAAGTGAGGTGGAAAAATGGGAAAAACAATACTCAAAGGAGCACATACGTCACAACTTCTCGCGCTATTGGCAAAGCAAATGGGCTCGGATACAACGCTTGCAAAAGCCATAATTCAATTAAACGGCGACCCTAAGCGGGACGTAGCAGTGGTTTTCACTGACAATTTTGGGAATGCCGACATCAAGCCCGCTTAAGCTCATAACACGTCGAAATACCTGTCTGTCTCCCATTTCGTCACCTGCCTCTTGTAATCCTTCCAATCCTCAATCTGCGCTTCAGTTAATTTCTCAAAAACATGCTTTCCAAGAGCATTCCGCAACACAGCGTCTCCCTGCAATTCAGTGACGGCGTCCCTAAGGGAATGCGGAAGGGTCGGGATTCCGCGCTTTTCAAGCTCCCCATTGCTCAGATGGTAAACATTCTCCTCAATCGGCTCAGGTGGCTCAAGCTTCCTCTCAATCCCGTCGAGCCCAGCTGAAAGCATCGCTGCGAAGGCTAGATACGGGTTTGCGGAAGGGTCCGGGGCCCTGAATTCACACCTTGTCGCGCTTTTCTTCCCCTCGCTATACCTGGGCACCCTAATGAGGGCGGAGCGGTTTATCCTCCCCCAGCAGATATACACGGGCGCCTCGTATCCTGGCACAAGACGCTTGTAGGAGTTTATGGTTGGCGCAACAACTGCGGAGAGGGCCCTCGCGTGCTTGAGCTGGCCCGCTATGAAGTGCCTTGCAAGAGAGGATAGATTGTACTTGTCCGACTCGTCGAAGAACGCGTTCTTCCCCTCTTTCCAAAGGCTCTGGTGCACATGCATCCCCGACCCATTCATCCCGAACAGCGGCTTAGGCATAAACGATGCATAGAGGCCGTACTTTCTTGCAGCTGTCTTCACCACTGTCTTATATGCTAAAACCCATCCTGCCTGGGAGAGGGCATCCCCATACTTGAAGTCAATCTCATGCTGGCCAGGGGCGACTTCGTGGTGGCTCATTTCGATTGAGAGTCCCATGGACTCCAGGTATGTTACGACGTCTCTTCGGACCTCTGCTGCGAGATCCAGGTTTCCCAAATCAAAATAGCCCGCTTTATCATGAGTTTCCATTCCACATCCGTTGTTCTCTTTGAAGAGGAAAAACTCAAGCTCAGGCCCGACCATGTATTCGAGGCCGTGTTTTTTCGCCCTCTCAAGCGCCCCTTTGAGCACATGGCGCGGATCCCCATCAAAAGGTTTCTTCTTCTCGTCATAAACATCGCAAATCACCCTGGCAACCTTCCCTCCGGTCCACGGCAGGACTTTGCAGGTCGCCATGTCCGGCTTAAGGAACATGTCGCTCTCGTATATCCTTACGAACCCTGCGATTGATGAGCCGTCGAACCAAAGCCCGTCTGAGAGGATTTCCCTCATTTTCTCGATAGTTATCTCGCACGCCTTTACTGTTCCCATAATGTCGACGAACTCAAGGTCAATGAATTCAACCCCACTGTTCTTCAACTCGCTAATGGCATTTCCCTTGTCCCTGCTCATCCCCACACCTCCAAACCATGTGACAAGTGTTTGCTTTAAGCAAAATATATACTTATTTAAATTTTTTTGAACAAATGTTTTATTTACATAAGAAAAATATACAAATTTATAAAATTCAAGCGAGCCAGTCGCCCAAGGTGAACAAATGTCGCTCGATGAGATGGATAGGCGCATAATATCCGAGATAAAACGCTCCTCTGCAGGCTCCTACAGGAAGCTCGCAAAGCGAGTAGGCGTCCACCCCGCGACCCTAATCGAGCGTTTGCGCCGCCTTGAGAAGGGAGGGGTGATTCTCGGCTATACAGCGTTCATAGACTACAACAAGATAGGCTACGAGTTCATGGCGTTCATCCACATCAGGATTTCAAAGGGCAAGATGCTCGAGGTCCAGAACAGTATTAGCAAGCTCAAGGGCGTAGTGTCAGTCTATGACATAACCGGGGAATACGATTCCATTGTGCGAGTGGCTTGCAAGGGCCGGGGCGAGCTCTCAAGCCTTGTAAAAAAGATTCATTCGATGCCCGGGGTCGAGCACACGAACACGCAGGTAATCCTAAACGTCGTAAAGGACGGGCATGATTTTATACCAGAATGAGGAATGTGGAAGCTATGAGAGAGCAGACAATAAAGCTTCTCGGCGAGGAGCTCGCACGCCATGGCCACACGGCCTTCATATGCCCTACATCTGGAGGGTGCTTCGACATAGTGGCAAGAAGGGAGGACGGCCTTCTCTTGATAAAGGTTCTTCAGAACGTCGATGCTTTCACTAAGGAGCAGGCCGAAGACCTCAGGAACATCTCAGCAATGGTCGGGGCAAGGCCATACCTCATAGGCGAGCAGACCAAGGAGTTCGGGCTCGAGCCGAATACACTCTACGAGCGCCACGGCATTCCCACAATCAATCTTGCTACGTTCAAGCAGATGGTTTTTGAGGAGGAGTTTCCCGAGAG
>JBDRJJ010000084.1:0-4325 GCA_043815135.1 Microcaldota archaeon
TCTTGGTGGGAGATTATGAAAATGAAGGATGCCGCAAGGCCTAACTCTAGTGTTTTCGATCGCTTACCGATGGGAGTGCACATCGACCATTTTTCCGGAACTTTCACGAACATGGATTTTTTCCGAGCTCACGGGAAAAACGGAGAGATACACGGGCTTCCGAGAACAGGCTCGGGCAACCCCCCTGCGAAACAAAAGGTCGTGGGCGTACCAGACGCCCAAGAGATACTGGCGGAAGCCCGGAAAGGACTTACTTGGAGCCAAGTTTCCGACCTTTTCGAGTTCCTGTCCACTCGATTCGATGATAACGGGATTACCAAAGACAGGGACGCCGTAATCAGGGTGCTCAGACTCCTTGACAGGGAGCTTAGGAAAGGGTCGAAAACACCGGACGACGTGCAGGCGTACATAGTTTCCATGCTGAAAGCACATAAGCTGGAAATTTGGGTGACCCACATCGCAGCGTCAATAAGAGTTTACTCAAACAGTGCGCATTCTGCCTCTGTTACCGAACTTATGGGAATCGGGACTTCCCATAATATCCCTTAGCTTTAAATACTCCCCTCTCGTTACCCTTACTTACAGTGGGAGGTGTTTAGAATGGCCAAGGCAAATCGCCTAGTTGAGATGAAACCAAACAGGGAAAAGAAGAAAGTCTGCGGTCCTGGGCAGGAGTTCGTGTTCAAGCTCCCGAGTGGCCAGGAGGTAGGGAGAGCGAAGGACATCGTTGAATTCATAGACAGGCTCAAGACAGTGCCCCTCCAGAGCGTCCTATACCATGCTAACGGCGGGCACTTCAGCGGATGGCTCGAGTTCGTTGGCGAGAGCGGCTCTGCTGCAAGGCTAAAGGGCCTTAAAGGGGACGGAGAAGAGGTAAGGAAAGCGCTTCTAGCAAGAATATAAGCCTTACAGCAGGGGAGCTGATGCCGGACATAAACAGAGTGGACCCAGACCAGAAAATAGCGGGAGCGAAAGCGATATACGTTCCGTGGCTTCACATGCACCAGCCACTCATTTGGTTCGTCTACCCGAAAAACATCCTCAACCCGAAGAAGTGGAAGGACGAGTCCCTCATCGGGAACCTCGAGAAGATGCTCTACGAAGGCAACTATGATGCGCAGAAGATGAGCATGGCCTATGCGAATCCCGCCAAATGCGTTATGAGATTGAGGGAGGATGGGTTTGACCCAAAAATAATGCTCGATTTTTCTGGCACTCTTCTGGAAAGCCTCGAGAGGCTTTGCCAATCTGACGATTTCAACAACATGTATGTTCACGTGGACATGCGCGGGACGGACGAGCAGCTCGGGAACATCATCGAACAGTACAAGTCCGCGCTCGCGAAGTACCCCGGCTCAATCGAGTTTTCCGGAACAGGCTATTACCACCCATACTTTCCAGCAATCCCGAAGGCCGACTGGGATGCCCAGATTGGGAGGTGGAGGGAGAAGTTCAAGTCCCTTTTCGGAGAAAAAGCCCTCTCCAATGTGAAAGGATTCTGGCTCCCGGAAATGGGTATCCCAGGGGACGAAGGGGACCTTTTCCTGCTGATACGGGCGATAAAGAGAGCAGGCTACAAGTGGCTGATTCTCCCCGCAGTCGAGAACCCGAACGCCTGCCCGCTCGAGCTGCCAAACGGGGAGTGGAACAGGTTCAGGATATTCAACGAGCCCCACGTCCTTTCAGCGAACTTAGGGGATGAGGCCGAGTCCATCCCCGTCGTAGTCCGCGAGCCGGGAATTGACCACCAAAGCGGGTGCGGGGCAGGCGGAGTCTACGATAAGGCGATGTGGGTTGCAAGGGAGAGAGCAGGGTTTAAAGCTCCCCTCTCGCCACCACTGCTCGTTCCCACGTCAGACGGCGAGAACGGCAACGTCATGATGAACCAGTTCTTCTTCGATTCCTTTACCCCATTCTTCACAAAGCACACGGACAAGAATGTAACATCCCTCACAGTCTCGGAATATCTCGAGGCGATGCTCAAGAAGGGGTTGGGAAAAGTCGATTGGACGAGAGCGGGCGAGATTTTCACCCCTATCCGGATAAAGAGGAAAGGAGGTTCCTGGATTGGGGGGCACCAGCAGTGGCTTGAGGGCGACAGGCGCCTTGCGATAAAGAGGAAAATCGATGCTCTGAGCGAGAGGCTCCATAAGCTTGACAAGCTGAAAGGGACTCAAGCCTACAGGGATGCCGAGGATGCTGTGCTAAATTCCGAAACGAGCTGCTACGTTTATTGGGGCTCTGACTTCTGGTTCGACCAGGGGGATGTCTCGATAAAATACGCCGATAAGAAAATCGACGCGCTCAAATTATAGCGAGGCGGTGTGAGGCGTGACTTCGATATGCATATATTTTCAGGTTCACCAACCAATCCGCCTTCGGAGGTTCTCGGTGTTCGGGGACCACGCCGGAGACTTGCATAATGTTTACTTTGACGACTCGCTCAATTGGGAGACGTTCTCAAAAGTTGCAAGGAAATGCTACCTCCCAACAAACAGAACCCTCCTGGACCTCATCCACCGCTATGACGGCAAATTCCGCTTTTCATTTTCAATTACCGGCGTCTTCCTAGAGCAGTGCGCCCGCTACGACCCCCGCCTTCTGGAGAGCTTCGTAGACCTCACAAAAACAGGGTGCGTCGAAATCCTGGGGGAGACATACTACCACTCGCTCTGCTCGCTCTTCAGGGAAAAGGCCGAATTCTTCGAACAAGTAAATATGCACAGAAAGCTCATGGAATCGACGTTCAAGGTCAAGTCCAAGGTTTTCCGGAATACTGAAGCCCTTTTCTCGAACGAGATTGCCAAGATGGTCGATGCCATGGGGTACAAGGGAATCATCACTGAAGGGACGACCAAGCTTCTAGTCGACCGCTCCCCGAACCACGCATACTATGCAAGCGGGACAGGGGGGCTGAAGGTTCTTTTGAGAAACTACGGGCTCTCCGATGACATCGCCTACCGATTCTCCGACAGGAGGTGGACAGGCTACCCACTTACCCCGGGTAAATACGCGAGCTGGATAAAGCGCTCAAACGGGGACCTCGTGAACCTCTTCATGGACTACGAGACCTTCGGGGAGCACCAGTGGGCGGACACAGGGATTTTCGAGTTTCTCAAGCAGTTTCCCGGGGAAGTACTGAAATACCCAGACCTCGACTTTGCTACCCCGAGCGAAGCAGTGGAGAGATATCCCGCAGTTGGCGAGGTGGGCTCAACAGAACCAGTCTCATGGGCTGACACCGAGCGCGATGCTTCTGCGTGGCTTTCGAATGAGATGCAGCTTGAATGTTTTGACCTCCTCCAGAAACTAGGCCCACAAGCGAAAGGCGCTGGAAAGGAATACCTATGGAGGATTCTGCAGAATTCAGACCATCTCTATTACATGTGCACGAAGTTCTCGATTGACGAGGAGGTCCACGAATACTTCTCGCCGTACAAAAGCCCCTACAGGGCATACATAAACTACAGGAACGTGCTTGACGATTTTGAGAGGAGATTGGGATGACATCAAAATCAAAACGAGCTGAACCCACTCGGGCGAGTCCTCGAGCTTTTGCCGGAAGTTTAGCGTTAATGGGGGGAGTAGGATGATTTTTCCATACGAGCAAGACCTCGCCTATTCCGCCCTCCTAGGCAATGGAAGATTCAATGCAACTCTTGTTGGCGCAAGGTTCTCCCGCTTCTTCCACCCGATCGATGTTCCCCACGATGTGAGGCTAAGGTTTGGCATATACGAAAAGACCGGGGACTTGGAGTGGCTTGAGCCAGGGCCAATAAAGATGAACGATGGGGTATTCTACTCCGGCCCAGTTGATTTTTTTATCGATTCAAGCGAGCCAGTGCTCGCTATTCGGGTGAAGTCGGAAACCCCTGTTGCCGTGCACTGGGCGATGAGGATAGGGTGCACGAACACTGAGAACTCGGCCCAGTTCACAAACGGGATGCTCGCGTTTTTCAGGAGAGCGAACTGGTTCGGGATGAAAGCGCCCATGTCCCAGCACTCGTGCGGCCACGAGCTTTCGGGCCATCTCGAGAACGGGAAGCTCGACGGTTCAGATGTGGCAATGAAGGATTGCGAGGTTGCCGCCATCCTAGAGCCGAACCCGGAGATATTCATTGCAGCAGGAAACAGCATCAAGAGCGTCGGGGACACAATAAAGCGGGCCCATTACATCGGGTTTGATGAGATGCTTTCAAGAACGAGAGAGACCTGGAAGAATCTCGAAGGCCCGCTCAAAACGTCTTCCTTCGTTCTAGCTCTCCTGCAAGGGGAGAGCGGCGCCGTGCTAGCGGCTCCTGAGTTCGATCCAGAGTACAGATATT
>JBDRJJ010000085.1:0-2855 GCA_043815135.1 Microcaldota archaeon
GGCTTAGGGAGATTGAGGCGGACCCGGTGAGAGCTGTGAGATTGGCTGCAGATTACTGGGCAGGGGGGAACAGGGAGACCCAAACAATTCCAAATGTCAAAAGGCCTACTCTTCAGACTGCCAAGCTTCTGACAGATGCCCTTGGACTGAATAAGGGGGGCAGGATGCTCGAGGTCGGGTGCGGGACGGGGGAAGTGTGCGCAGAAATCCGGGGGTGGGGGGTGGACGCAGTTGGGATGGACATTAGTCTTGGGAAAGTTGCCCCGGGCGGGAGATATGTTGAGGGCTCGGTTGAAGCTATTCCGTTTCCGGATGGCTCGTTTAATATGGTGCTTGACAGCCTTTCCATTTACTACACGGATATGGACAAAGCAACTGCTGAGATAAGACGGGTTCTTACGCCTGATGGAGTATCGATTCATGTGCTCCACCATATTGAGTATGTGGAATGGAGCCTGAAGGTAAGTTCAGGCGTTGGAACAATCGAATGGCTCGGCTCAAAAAGCGAAAGGGCGAGGGGGGCAGTCGAGAGGCACTATCCTTTGGCGAAGCTGATGACCAATGTCTTTGAGAGCAAAGATGACGCGGTCGCACACTTCGAAAGGCACGGGCTCAAGGCGCTCAGGATAACCGAGGCAACACAGACCGACAATGATGGGAGTAAAGTTGGGGTAGCGTATATACTAGTCGTTCAGAAGCAATGAAGCCAGAGCAAAGCATAACCTATTTATATTGGTTTTTCCAATAGTCGGCTTGCATAATCGGCGACAGGCGACCAGAATGGTGCATATAGACAGAATTCAGTTAAGGCACTTCAAGTCATTCAGGAATGCAGACATTATGCTCTCGAAAGGTTTTGTCGCGCTCGTTGGGCCGAACGGGAGCGGAAAGAGCAACATCTGCGATGGCATAAGGTTCGTTCTTGGCGAGAATTCCCTCAAGGCCCTCAGGGCCAAGAAGGTTTCCGACCTCATCACTGCCGGCTCTGAGAAGGCGGAGATAAGGCTTTTTCTGAAAGAAAACGGCAAGAATATCGAGCTTAGGCGGGCGATAAGAAACGACGGGAAGACGAAGTTCCGCTATAACGGAAAAAGGATGACGAGGACCGCAGTGATGGATGCCCTTCGGCCAATGGGTGCCGAGATGGGGGAGCATAACGTTATTGCACAGGGGGAAGTGCAGGAAATCGTCGAGATGAGCGCTAAGGAAAGAAGAGGAATCATCGACGGGGTTTCGGGAATTTCCGAATTCGAGACGAAGAGGGCTGAGGCGCTCAGGGAGCTAGAGAAGGTCGATGCGAAAATCAGCGATGCGGGCATTGTCCTCAAGGAGCGGGAAGGATACCTGACCGAGCTTGAGAAGGAGAAGAACGACGCCCTCAGGTACCAGGAATTGACAAGCGACCTCCACAGGCTGCGGGGCTCGCTCATATTCACAATGATGAGCAGGGCGAACGATGAGCATACGAAATTCCTTGACAGATACCTGAATCTCGAGAAGAGAATTGCCGAAGCAAGAAAAGAGATGGAATACAAGAAAGGGCAGGTCGCGGAGCTTGAGAAGGAGAAGAGCGCGATTGTCAATGAGATTAACCGTAGGAGTGAGAAGGGCGAGGCTTACAGGGAGATAGAGGAGCTGAAGGCGTCCCTCAAGGTTGATGCTGATTCCCTGGAAGCGAAGACTGCTGAGTCCGGAGAGGCTGAGAGACAGCAGGAATCGCTGAAAAGCGAGGAGAAGAACCTTGCAAGGAGGGTTTCTGCCCTCCAGGAGGAGATTAAGAAAAAGGAGGGGGAGGTTCTTGGCTCCATAAAAAAAGTAGGTGAGTTAGAGAAAGAGAGGACAGCACTCCTTAAGACTGCCGATGACGCAGAGGCGACTTTCGCGGAACTGCGAGAAAAGCTCGAGAAGCTCGCAGGGGAGCTTGAGGGCGCAAGAATCAGGGAAAGCCAGGTTGCAGGCGGAATAGCGAAGGAGGAGGGGATTAAGGAGCTCAAGAACAGCGAGCTTTCCAGGCTTAAGGCTGAGTCGGCGTCTGAAAGCGCTGAAGTGGGGAAGCTGAAGGATGACATTGAGAGACTCAAGGAAGCGATAAAGGGGCTTTCTCGTGATAACGACAAGCTATTTGAGAAGGAGAGGTCGCTCAACAAGGACCTGCCGGACATTGAGAAGAGCTGGCTGAAGGCAAAGGAGAGGGTATCTGAACTCACTGCGAGAATCGGCGTTTCTGGAAAACCGCTTGGGGTGAAGGCGGTCCTCAAGATGAGGGACGACGATTCCCTGCGCGGGATTTACGGCACTGTTTCGGAGCTTTGCAGATTCAAGCCCGAATACGCAGTGGCGATTGAAGCGTCTGCTGGAAACAGAATGGAGTACGTTATTACCGAGAGCGTGGATGCGGCAGCGAAGGCGATTGAACGGCTCAAGAAGATGAAGGCAGGCAGGTGCACATTCATACCGCTTGACAGAAAGAGGAGTGAAGAGTTGCCCAAGGAGCTTGAGAAGAAAGGCCTTGGCCCGCTTATCGATTTCGTCAGCTTTGAAGCAAAATATAGGGGCGCGATGAACTATGTATTCGGCGGGACGCTCCTAGTTAGTAGTGTTGAAGAGGCGAAGAAAGTTGGGCCGGGGAGGGCGCGGATGGTCACGCTTGACGGGGACCTTTTCGAGTCCTCGGGAATCATCACCGGCGGAATGTTCACTTCAAGGCTGTTTTTGAAGGAGAAGCAGGAGCTTGAGGAAGTCGAGAAAAGGGCATCGGGGCTCAAGAGCGAGAGGGAGTTCATCTTGGGCGAGCTGAACAGGATTCGGGAGGAGATGTCGGGCGCAAGAAGGGAGAAGGCGGAGAAAGAGGTAAA
>JBDRJJ010000086.1:0-2777 GCA_043815135.1 Microcaldota archaeon
GCGAGCGGGGCGGAAGAGTAAGTCTCGATGCAATTGGGAAGCCCGCTTCATCCTGGAAGAGCCCGCTTGCTGTTTTCGAAGACGCGTATGAACATGAGAACAAGGTCACTAAGATGATTTATGGCCTCGTTGAGCTTGCCCGGGCCGAAGGAGACCACGCAAGCGAGAGCATGCTCAAGTGGTTCGTTGATGAGCAGGTTGAGGAGGAGGACACGGCAAATGAAATAGTCCAAAAGCTCAAGATGATTGGCGAGAGCAAGCAGAGCCTCATAATGCTCGACCACGAGCTTGGGAGAAGGGAGTAGAGGTAGTTGGTGGCGTTTGCCACCTAATTTTCTATTTTTTCAGTTTCTCTTTCAGATGCTCGAACATGTCTTTAGTCATTGCTGAAAGGTCGTACTTCGGCTTCCAGCCCCAATCTTTCTTCGCATCTGAATCGTCTATTACTTTGGGCCAGGAATCCGCGATTTTCTGGCGCGAATCAGGTGCGTAAGTAATCTTAAGGTCCGGCACATGCTTCTTGAGCTCCAGATAGATGTCTTTAGGGGCGAAGCTCATTGCCGCGAAATTGTAACTAGTTCGGATGTTGATTCTTTCTTTCATAGCCTCCATCAAGTCAATTGTTCCTTTTATCGCATCATCCATGTACATCATGGGGAGCACCGCATCCTCCTTCAGGTAGCACGTATATTTCTTCTCTTTGATTGCCCCGTAAAAAATCCAGATTGCATATTCGGTGGTTCCATCTCCGGGTTCAGTCTTCCAGCCCAAGAGACCCGGGTAGCGCAGGCTCCTTACATCGAGTCCATATTTAAGGAAGTAATACTGGCAGAGGAGCTCTCCTGCGACCTTGTTCACACCATACATTGTGTTTGGCTCAAGAACCGTGTGCTGGGGGGTGTTGTTCTTAGGGGTCGTCGGGCCGAATGCCGCGATTGAGCTCGGCCAGAAAACCTTGAGGTTGTGCTTGACTGAAACGTCTAGAACTCGCTTGAGCCCAAGCAGATTGACATCCCAGGCGAGATTCGGGTCTTTCTCGCTCCCTGCAGAGAGAATTCCTGCAAGGTGGTAGATTTGGGTAATCCCGTGCTTCTTGACTACTTCCTCTATTCGAACGCTGTCGCGCACATCGATTATCTCGCTCTCCCCGATGAAATCTTCCGGGGGCCCACGGGTTCCAGAAGCAATCACATTCTTTGTTCCATATTTCTTCTGAAGCTCAATCGTCAAGTCTGAACCAACAAGGCCGTATGCCCCAGTAACAAGAATTTTAGCCATTTTCTCGACCTCCCGAGTTAAAAACTAAATGGCTACGTCTTTATATAAGTGCGTTCAATTGTAGGTAGTGAATTTAATGCTGGGCAGGGGGCAGGCATCGTTCGAGTACATGATGAGCTACGGGTGGGCAGTGCTCGTCATCGTGGTCCTCGCAGTTGCTTTATGGAACCTCGGAGTTTTCAACCCTTCTTCAATAACGCAGTCTGCAGGCTTCTCCGTCCTTAGGCCAGTTGCATGGAACTTCGTGGGCGGTAATGACACAAGCTCTTATGTCACTATAGCAATCGGGAACATTGGGGGGGTTGACCTCACTGTTGCGATAAACGGAAGCAACGATTATTACACGATGAAGTTCAGGAAGCCCTGGGCGCAAAACTGCGGCTTCATCAACCAGCCAGTCGGCGTGAGGGACGACATAGGGAACCAGCTTTCGATGACGTACGATTCTGTGAACGGGGCATGGCTCGTCTCAATTCCAGCTGGAAGGCAGATTGTGATAAACGGGACAATAGTTGGGGCAAACTCCACATACCAATGCGGCGGCCCAAGCGGGGGCTCCTTCAACTACGAGCTTTCGTACCCGTATTCAATAGACCAGTATAACATCCAGCACTCGGACTCGGGAAGCATGAACGGAAAATTCCAGTGAAAGAAAAAATAGCTGAACTGCCCCCCGAGGGGCCGGAGTCCGATTTCGAGTTTTTTGTTATATTGTTTCGCGTAGCGCTCCCGCTATTCCCCATAAAACAAAAGAAAAAGAAAACGAGAAGCTTGTTAAGTAGCTAAGTAGATTTTAGGAACTTAGAACTTCTTGTGCTTCTGGTAGCAGTCCCTGCAATAAACAGGCCTGCCCTCTGTCGGCTTGAAAGGCACCTCGCACTCCTGCCCGCAGTCCGAGCAAGTTGCTTTGTGCATTTCCCGTGGACCGAAGCCCCTGCCGCCGAAACGGCCTCCGCCTCGTCCACCGCGACCGCCGTATCCGCCGCGATCTTCTCCACCTTCATCGTCCATACTTTCCACCTATTTTTCCTATTTCGCACTTTCGTGCGACTAATCCCGCATATGACGGGGCCCTTTAACAGGGCGGACTATTTAGGGACTTATAGGTTTATAATGGCTCGCAAAGCCTGTTTCCAATGAAACTGTCAAAATCATATTAACATTTAAATACTTTTCCCCACATAAAGGATATGCTGTAAATATCATATTAACATAAATCGGTGGAAAAGAATGGACAAGCCCGTCATCACAAGGATCCGAATCGTCTCTGGGAACAGGGGCGACCCGGTTGAGACCATATGCGAGGCAATGGGGGTAGTTTCCGGGAGGGATACAGATAGGACCGTGATACAGGTCTTCAGGACAGTTGTGAGGCATTCAAGGGAAGATGGGATTGGGGGCTCCGAGCTCTCGGAGCTTTCCGGGCTCAACAGGATTACGTGCCTGCACCACCTGAAGCGGCTTGAAGAGGCCGGGCTCATAGAGCGCGAGAACAGGCG
>JBDRJJ010000087.1:0-3862 GCA_043815135.1 Microcaldota archaeon
GCCTCATCCGTTGTTTTTACAACCTGAGTCTCAGGCGCTCGTTCGAGTCGGCGTTCACCAACAACTGCTCAGAATGCTATTTCTGCTACAATACGTTCAGCTCAAGCAAATGCATGTTCACGTTCAACGTCCGCTCGAAAAGGAACATGGTCGGAAACATCCAGCTGAATCCCTCGCGCTATGAGGAACTGGAAGCCAAAATCATCAGTGAGCTCGCCGAAGAGCTGGAACGGAAGAAGAAGCTCAATTTTTCAATAGTGGATGTCCACAACGCAGGTGTGCCCAGCAATGAGAGAAGTTGAAAGGGCTTTCGCTGAAACGACGAAGTTGCTTCTCGGCACCGAGCTTGAGGGCTTGGATGACTATGGGGGATGGCTGAGCAGGAGGGTCCCGATTCCTGTGAAAGAAAAGTCGGCACTCAGCGGGAGAGAAGTGTGGATGCAGCCTCCACTCTGCCTCCTAAGGAAACCGTTCGACAAGAGCCGAATAATAGACATAGCGGAGATTGAGAAGGTGAACAAATCACCTTTCAAGGCAGACGACCTAAAGGATGCCGACCTCCACAAGCTTCTGGACATTGTGAAGCCCGTAACATACTACTGCGGGAACCTGAGATACCAAACATTCAACAATCTCGAGAAGGTCAGCGGGGCCGGGGGAGTTTCCAACATCTATTGCTCGGAGGACATCTGGTTCAAGAGCAAAAGCGTCGCCTTTTCCAACCTCGTGGTCTTCTCCGACAACATATTCGGCTCGCACATGGCGCATTATTCGCACTACTGCATAAACATCTACAACTCCTTCAAGATAAGCCGCGGCTTCGAGATAGATGGGTGCACGAACTGTAGCGACGTTTACTTCTGCCACAACTCGCAAAACCTAAGGGACTGCATCCTCTGCTTCAATGCGAAGAACCTGAAATACGCGGTGGGCAACACCGAGCTCAAGAGGGAGAAATACCTGGAGCTAAAGGCGATGCTTTTTGACTATATAACGGAGAACCTCGCAAGGGAAAAGGCGTTGGAAGTGGATATTTTCAACGTGGGATGCTACGGGGAATCCTGAGAATTCATACTGGAGTTCATTTTTCCATCCCAAAGGAAGGATTAAAACCCTAAACATACTAATTCTGTTGCACTAGCCCCGTCGTCTAGTGGTCAAGGATAGTGGCCTTTGGAGCCATTGACGTCGGTTCAAATCCGACCGGGGCTATCAATGGGGGATGCCATGGAAATCATGGAAGCAATCAAAACAAGAAGAAGCGTCAGGAAATTCGATGCTAAAGAAGTTTCCGAAGAACTCATAACGAAGATTCTCGAGGCCGGGATGCAGGCCCCGAGCGCGGGAAATCAGCAGCCTTGGCACTTCGTAGTAATACGCGACAAGGAGACGCTAAAACAAATCCCAAAATTCAGCCCGTATGCTGCGATGGTTGAGCACGCATCGCTTGCGATTCTCGTTTGCGGTGATACGAGCAACGAGCGGTACAAGGGCTTCTGGGTTCAGGACTGCTCCGCAGCAATAGAAAACATGCTTCTTGCAATCCACGGGCTAGGGCTCGGGGCAGTTTGGACTGCTGCGCACCCTTGGAAGGACAGGGAAGAAGGATACAAAAAATTGGTCGGCCTCCCGGAGGGAATCGTTCCGCTTGCACTGATACCGATTGGTTATCCAGCGCAGAATCCAAAGAGCGAGAACAGATTCAAGGCCGAGCGGGTCCACAAGGAGAAATGGTAGTTACACAAGCTCGTACATGCCCCTTTTTCTCTCAATCACTTCAGAATCATTGTTCATCAATCTCAAGGCAACAGCGCATGCGTCCTCAGGGGCCTTCAGCTCAGCACAAATCTCCCCTACAGTCGCCTGTTTTTTCGAGAGAATCCTGCGGATCTTCTCGCTCAAGGAAATGTAAAACCCTTTCTCAGCAATATAGAATTTCTTGTTGAAAGCGCGGACCCCGAGATATTCCCCAGCGCGAATCCGCTTCTCCAGTTTCGAAGACAGCTCCCTTGCTTCAAGTTCGTTTTCAACAACAGCATACCCGAACTTCTCAAGCATTTCCATCCCGGAAATTTTTTTGGTTTGGGCCTGCTGAGTTTGGGGGCGGGCAGGGGCTTGCGCCTGAGATTTTGCCTGGCTGGATTCCACTATGAGCGGATAGACGTCTTTCGGGATGTTGTAAACCCCGGTTCTTGCATATTTTCCCTGCTTATACAGCTCAACGAACTCGTGCTTGATTAGCGCCTCAAGGACTTTCTTCTCCTGCTCGTTCAGCGTTTTATTAACATTAAATGGGATTCTATTCTCGAACTTGAACAGCGTGAGCTTCTTTAAGACTGCGAGCTCCTCTGGTGAGAGGGGAGAATTTGTTTGCTTTAGTTCTCCGGAAAAAGACAGCGCGACCACTCCCTCTGCGAGCTTGTGGACTTCGTACTCGCCTTCTGCAATCCCGAGCTTCCCTGCAAGCTCCTTCTCAACAGCAATTCTCATCTTCACACCAGCTTCTCTTCCACCACTTCGCCTTCCGGCGTTTTCTCGGTGAACACCTGCGCTGAAAAAGCGCTTATTTCAACGGACCCTTTCCTCCACTCATCTTTATCGAGTCCCGCCTTGTTGCACGCGTGGGAGAGGAACTCCTCCTCGTTCCAGTTCCATTCCACAGGAACTTGCGGAAGAAGGAGCCCGGCATAACTCCCGCATTTTGCAATCAGTCCATCCCTCCCGACCTTTATCTTTTTCGGGTAATCGCTCGGGCTCTTTACTTTCACGACTCGGGGTTCAGTCAGCACGCTGATTTCGATTATCAGTTCCCTAACCTCTTGTTCGCTCGCAACAGGTTCGAACCTCAGGTCCTCGAAAGCGGCTTTCACAGCACAATCTGCAACTGCATCAGCGAGGGGCTTGTAAGGTAGAGGATAGCCGATACAGCCTCGAAGCTCATGCGCCTTGGCCTCGTGCAGCGTAACGAAAACCCCGAGGGGCTTCCTCAAGCTCGAGGGTGCATCAGAAGCATTGGCAGGCTTCCCATTTCTCAAGTAATTAACAATCGACTTTCGGGCGAGCCGTATCAGGTACTTCGCTTCCTCAAGAGTTGCCATAATCCCCAAGGCAATTTCGAACCTTACTCTTAAATAACTTCGGCTTTAGAAAGACTCTCATGCTGAGTGCGGTAATCCCACGAAAACGATACTCGGGCTGGACGTCGGTCATCGGGAAAATTATCGCAAAAACCGGGGTTAACCCGAATTTCGTCACGTTTCTCGCAATCCCTCTTGCGATTGTTGCCTCATACTCAATTGCCACGGGCTTTTACCTGGGCGCATTTCTTTTCGGCGCCCTCGCAATGTGGATGGATGCCCTCGATGGAGCAGTCGCAAGGGCTTCGAACAGGGTAACAAAATTCGGCAATTATTTCGACGCGATGGTTGACAAATATGTGGAGATGATTATCTACGCAGGTTTCCTGTTCCTCGACCCGCTCCGCTACGGGCTCTTCGCCTTCCTTGCCGCAGCTGGAACGATGCTCATAAGCTATGCGAAACCGAGAGTCGCAATAGTAATCCAGACAGACAACAGGGACTGGCCGGCAATAGGGGAACGGGCCGACAGGCTTGCGGTGCTTTTCATCGGCCTTCTTTTCTCAGCAGCATTCGGAAACACTCTTGCCCTTTTCGGCTTCGACATGCTCCAGCTTACTCTAGTGCTCGTTGCCTCAATGACCATCGCAGGCTCTGTTGGAAGGATAGAATACGCAAGAGAACTCATCCGCGAATTTGAGGGAAAGGAAAAAAAGAAAAAGTAGCGTGGGATTATGGAACTAACTATGGCGTGGGCCGCCGCGTCGCATCTTTTTATTGTGTCG
>JBDRJJ010000088.1:0-5534 GCA_043815135.1 Microcaldota archaeon
CTTGAGCGCGGGGTCCCGAGGCACGGGAACGATGTGGTTATCGACGGGCATAATGCGGGCGTAGTTACCAGCGGAACTTTCTCCCCGACTCTCAAGAAGCCGATCGGGATGTGCTTTGTTCCGCCAGACCACCCGAAAGACAAAAAGATTGGGGTCAAGATTCACGAGAAGATTTTTGACGCGAATGTTGTTTCAACTAGATTTTACAGGAGGGATACGAAATGAAATTCACGAAAGAGCATGAATGGGCCAAACTTGAAGGGGATGTTGCGACTGTCGGAATAACCGACTATGCGCAGAGCCATCTCGGAGACATCGTCTCGCTTGATTTGCCCAAGGCTGGGGCGAAAGTCGCCCAGTTCAAGGAAATGGCGATGATTGACTCGATGAAGGCATCCTCTCCGGTTTATTCCCCTGTTTCCGGGGAAATCGTTGCGGTGAACGGGGAACTCACGGGCTCGCCGCAGCTTGTCAACCAGTCGCCCCAGGAAAAGGGCTGGCTCGTAAAAATCAAGGTCTCGAACCCGAAAGAAATGGATTCACTCATGGATGAAGCCCAGTACAAGAAATTCTGCGAGGAGAAGCCATGAACTACGTGCCAAACAAGGACTTAGAGGAGATGCTGCGAGTTTCTGGAGTAAAGACGGTTGAGGAACTTTTCGCCGCAGTCCACCAAAAGCTGGGAAGGAGATTGAACCTGCCCGAGCCCAAGAGCGAGCTAGAGCTCTCGAATCACCTGCGCGAGCTTTCGGAAAAGAACACGCTGCTGAAAAATTTCATAGGCGCAGGCTCCTACGACCATTACATCCCGAGCGCGGTTGCCCACATAACCTCGCGCTCTGAGTTTTACACTGCTTACACCCCGTACCAGGCTGAAGTGAGCCAGGGAACGCTCCAGGTGATTTACGAGTTCCAGACTTACATGTGCATGCTCACTGGAATGGATGTCACGAACGCCTCGATGTACGATGGAGCGAGCGCCACTGCTGAAGCCGCTTTCATGGCCTGTGATTTGACGGACAGGGATGAAATTGCGGTTTTGAACCCCCTGAACCCAAATTACGAGAGGGTTCTCAGAACGTACTGTGAGTCAAGGGGAGTGAAGATAACTAAGGAAGTTGGGGGAAAGACTGCCTGTGTACTCATCCAGAATCCTGATTTCGAGGGAAATGTTTGGAAACTGGAGGAATTCGCAAGCAAGGCGCACGAAAAAGGGGCTCTCCTGGTGGTTTCAGTTTCAGAGCCAACGTCGCTTGCGATTCTTAAAGCTCCTGGCGAGTGCGGGGCGGATATTGTCGCTGGCGAAGCCCAAGGGCTCGGCAACCCCGTGAGCTTCGGGGGCCCAATGCTTGGCTATATATCAGTCAAGAAAGAATTTGTGAAGAGGATTCCGGGGAGACTGTGCGGACTCACTACTGATTCCAAGGGAAAGAAAGGATTTGTGCTTACCCTGCAGGCTAGGGAGCAACATATACGGAGGGAGAGGGCGAGCTGCAACATCTGCTCAAACGAGGCGTTGTGCGCGCTTGCGACCACCGTGTACCTTGCGTTGATGGGAAAGACGGGACTTGCGAATGTGGCAAAGCTGTCGTATGAACGGGCGCATTCACTACAAAAGAAACTTTCGGGACTTGGGTTCGCACTAGAGAATGAAAAGCCGTTCTACAATGAATTTGTTGTGAAAAGCCCGGTTAAAACAAGGAAGCTGATTGCATCTCTTGAGAAAAAGGGAATTTCAGCAGGAGTTGACCTGGGAAATGACAGAATGCTGGTATGTTGCACTGAAAAGCTGAGCGAGCAGGATGTTCAGTACTACGTAGAGGCTGTGAGGGGATTGATATGAAGCTCATTTTCGAACAAAGCGGAAGGAATACGGGGTATGTCCCAGACTCAAAAGCGGAATTGCCTGAGCCCTTCTCAAGAAAGGAGCTTCAGATACCCGACATCAGCGAGGTGCAGGTGATAAGGCACTACACCAATCTCTCGAAGCTCAACTATGGCGTTGATATCGGATTCTACCCGCTCGGCTCGTGCACGATGAAGTACAACCCGAAGATAAACGAGGACGCGACGAGGCTTCCGGGATTCTCGAGCCCGCACCCGCTGAGCCCTGAAAAAAGTTCGCAGGGTGCACTTGAACTGATGCACGAGCTCGAAAAGTATCTTTGTGAGATAACCGGAATGGATGCGTTCACTCTGCAGCCAGCTGCAGGAGCGCACGGGGAGCTCACGTCCGTAATGATTGCAAGGAAGCATTTCGGAAAGAAGAGGACGAAGATTCTGATTCCGGACACTGCGCACGGCACAAACCCTGCAAGCGGAGCGATGTGCGGCTTCGAGATGGTTACGATAAAATCGAACCAGCGGGGGAACGTGGACCTGGAGGAACTAAGGAAAGCGATGACTGAAGAAGTCGCGATGCTGATGGTGACGAATCCCAATACGCTGGGTCTCTTCGAGGAAGAGATTGCGAAGGTAGCGGAAATTGTCCACTCGAAAGGAGGCCTTCTTTATTGCGACGGGGCGAACATGAACGCGATGATGGGGATAACGAGGCCTGGAGACCAGGGCTTTGACATAATGCACCTGAACCTCCACAAGTCGTTCTCGACCCCGCATGGGGGAGGGGGACCCGGTGCAGGACCGGTCGGAGTGAAAAAGGAGCTTGAAAAATACCTGCCAACCCCTAGAATCGTTAAAAAAGGAGAGAGATACGCGCTGAATTGGAAAGTAAAGGGTTCGATTGGGAAGGTAAGCCCGTTCTTCGGTAATTTCGGGGTGCTCGTAAGGGCTTACGCATACATCCGGGCACTCGGGCCGGAGCTGAAGAATGCTTCTGAGGGTGCAGTCCTCAATGCCAATTATTTGATGAGGAAACTTGAGCAGCATTACGACTTGCCTTACAAAAGGGTTTGCGCCCACGAATTCGTGCTGACAAGCAAAAAACAGAACGAAGGGGGAGTCCACACAATGGACATCGCCAAAAGGCTTCTGGATTACGGGCATCACGCCCCCACAATATACTTCCCGCTCGTTGTCCCGGAGGCCATAATGATAGAGCCGACCGAGACCGAGCCCAAGGAGAAGCTCGACGAGTTCGCGGATGCGATGATAAGGATTGCGAACGAGCCCCCTGAACTCGTAAAGAGCGCGCCCTTGACTACGCCGGTCGGGAGGCTCGATGGGGTCGCCGCAGCGAGGCAACCCAATCTCAGGTGGACCCGTGAGTGAGGCTGAATTTGTTTATCCAAACAGGACAAGAGCGGTAAGCGTCACTCGGGGAGATTGCTCTTTGAACTGCGCCCATTGCAGCAAGCACTATTTAGGTGGGATGTGCAGCCTTGGGGAGCTTGAGGACCAGAGCGGGTTTAGCAGTATTCTTGCTAGCGGAGGATGCAACCTGGAAGGGGAAGTGCCTTTGCTCGAGCATTCGAGGAAGCTAGCGAACCTGAAAGAAAAGTATAGGATTGTTGCGCACACGGGGCTCGTGCCCCCTAGAAAAGCAAGGGAAGTTGCCAGCATTGCCGACGTCATATCGTTTGATTTCCCCCCGAGCACCCGGGCGATAAGGGAAGTGTTCGGAATCAGTAAAACGCAGGAGGATTATCTGGAATCCCTTTCTGCACTCTCAAAACATGCGAGAGTTGTTCCGCACATTACAATCGGCCTTTTGGGAGGAAAAATCAGCGGTGAAAAAGAATCGCTCGAGCTGATTTCCGGGCTCGAGGTTAAGACAGTAGTCATGAATGTGCTTGTGCCAACCCCTGGGACGCGGTTCGAGAGTACAGAGCCTCCTGGGGTAGACGAAGTAGTCTCGTTGCTCGGGCATGCAAAGAAAAAATTCGATAAAGTTTACCTTGGGTGCATGAGGCCAGGGGGAGAATATCGGGTGAAGCTTGATGAGCAGGCAATCGGAATTGTCGACAGGATTGTGATGCCTGCGAGAGGGATTGGCAATGCGGATGCCAAAACATTCGATGAGTGCTGCGCTCTTTAATCTGATGGTGTTTACATGCGAGTTGCTCTTGGAACTGCAATAACGATGGGTCTTGCGAAAGGAAAAATGGAGAGCCCCCCTACCACTGCGCATTTCTTGGTAGGGGAAGGATGCGCTCATTCGTGCGCCTATTGCGGGGTTAATGAATCAACTATTGCGAGAATTGAGTGGCCGAAATTTCCGGTTGAGAACGTCCTCTCATCATCATTTTCAGGATTCGAGCGAGCGTGTCTTCAACTAACGAGCAATGGATTTGACGAGGCAATTCCCCTGATTAAGAAAATCCCTGTTCCTGTTAGCGTTTCCTTGAGGGCTGAGGGCGAAAAGGAAATTGAACAATTGTTCGAGGCGGGGGCGGACAAGGTCTGCCTTCCACTCGATGGGTGCACTCCCGAGATTAGCGAGAGGATTTGCCGCGAGGGTTTTGAACGTACTTTTGAACTTCTCGAATGGGCGGGAAAGCGATATCCAGGGAGGATTGCAACCCACCTGATAATGGGGTTGGGCGAGACTGAACGAGACGCAGTAGAACTGCTAAACAAATTAAGTGGTATTGGGGTATACGCGGGACTTTTTGCTTTCACGCCGGCGAAGGGGAGCAGACTCGCAGAAAATGAAAAGCCCCATGTTGGAGCTTACAGGCGAGTTCAGATAGCACGATATTTAGTGACGAAAAATGGAACTACTGCATTCGACTATAATTCGAAAAACCAGCTAATCCGCTTGCCCGGAGTTCCTGGCGAGGCATTCATGACTTCCGGATGCTTGGGTTGCAACAGGCCTTATTTCGACGGCTCCCCGAGCAGCCCCTACAACTACCCCCGGGAGTTGAGTAAGGGAGAATTCGAGGAAGCGGTGAAGCAGTCAAGAACCTACGAGGGAAAAAATGTTTTCAAGGCGCAGAAGCTTCTGAAGGTGAGGGCGGAGTATTCGAACAGGATTGAAATCGTAAAAATAACGGGCGACTTCTTTGTCCATCCCGAGGACGGGCTCGCAGAAATTGAAAAATCCCTCGCAGGCTGCCCGATAAACAAAAACGAGATAAAGGCGAGAATCGAAAAGGCCCTTGAGAATTGCGAGGCATTCGGGTTTGATTCGGATTCATTGGCTGAAGCGATAATGGGTGCGATTGGATGAAAATAAGATTGCTTGAAACTGGCGCGTCTGATGCATTCATGAACATGGCAATCGATGAAGTGCTTATGGAATCAAGCGAACCCGTCTTGAGACTTTATTCCTGGAAGCCGCCCGCAGTATCAATCGGCTATTTCCAGAACCTCGGAGAAGAGGTCGACAGCGAAGCGTGCGGGAAGCTCGGGGTCGATGTGGTAAGGAGGCAGACTGGCGGGGGCGCGGTGTTCCACGATGAGGAGCTTACGTATTCGTTCATCAGCAGGGAATTCCCGAAAAACATCCTCGAATCTTATAAGTGGGTCTGCTCGGGAGTAATAGAAGGACTTGCAACAATGGGCTTTGGGGCTGAATTCGCTCCATTGAATGACATTCTTGTGGGCGGGAAGAAAGTTTCTGGAAACGC
>JBDRJJ010000089.1:0-3883 GCA_043815135.1 Microcaldota archaeon
GCAGTAACGTCTATTGATTGGGATTTGATTGCGATGACTGCCGGGCTCTTTGGCTTGAGCATGCTTGCGTTTCTCAGGAGAATCTTGTCCTGGTCTGGCTGGGCGACATCCTGGTAGATGCAGTCGACAACCCCCACGTCCTTCTCGTATTCCTCTGGTTTTCTAGCGTCCCCGAGAATCGGGAGCATGTTCTTCCTCCTCTCACAGACTGAGATTAGGTCGCGCATCGAGCGGGGCGCGAATTCGACGCAGAAGACCTTCCCTTTTCCCCCGACTATGTCGCTTACGTGGGAGGCAGTAGTTCCGCTTGCGGCCCCGAGATAGAGCACGTTCATTTTTGGCTTAATCGGTATCTCTTTTAACCCATTAAGAATCGCTGCGGAAAGCTTGCTCCTGTAAGGGTCCCAGGAGCGGTATTCCTTCCCCTCGAATTCAGTGGTCCGTTCCCCGTAGACCTTGAAGCCGGGGGTCAGGTTCACTGTCGCAAGCCTTCCCTCGACCTTGAAGACGCCTTCAGAAATCTGTTTTATTTCCATCTGTTTCACCTGGAATCAATGAATAAAAAACGGGCCCGGGGGGATTTGTTCAAAGAACCCATCCGTTTTTCTTTGGGGTTGCTCCAGACCTTTCTTTTCTTAAAAGAAAGGGATGGAGATTGAACCCCCGGCTTCCTGGTTAAAAGCCAGGCACTCTAGGCCAAGCTGAGTTACAGGCCCAACAACGGGGAGAAATTAGGAAGAATGAATTAATAAAATGTGCGTAGTCACTGCCTGCTCATCTCCTGTGCGTCAGTCGCCTTAGCTGCCGCAGCGAGTGACTGGGGGAAGAGATAAATGCTCTGAAGGGTTCCGCTTTGATTGTTGAAAGCACTGGATGCGTCGCGGAAAGCGTCCCTTGCTTTCGAGTGCTCTCCGTTCTTCTTGAAGAGCCCTGCAGCTTCAGTGTATGTGCTTCCGGCAGCCCCATAAATCGCCTGGACGGTGCGTAGTATGGCAAACCTATCCGCCTCTTTCAAGGAATTGGCTCTTTGCGCCATTATCCTGGCTTGAGCTTCTAGCGCGCGGGCGTGCTCAGAAATGTTGCTTGGAGAAGGTTGGCGGATTGCCAAAGCCTCGAAAACAGACACGGCCGTCGTGGCCAGCTTTTCTGCCTTCTTGTACTGTCCAGAACGGGATAGCCTGCTGGCTTCGTCCTTCAGCCCAGTGCCTTGCTTTTGGGCGTTTGTTAATTCACTTGGACCCATTTGTTTCGTTCTTACTGCGTCTGCCAAGACATCAAAGCGCTTGACTGGGAATAAGCCGACTCCTGCCCCGGCTGAGATAATTGTCTTAGTAACAGGACCCATTTTTTGAGCATTAGAACCCGAGTGTTTCAAGTAATCCACCTCTCCCCCATTTACTAGTTTATGGGTATTTGGATATTTAAAACTTCGTCTTTTGCGCCGTTAACTTTTCAAGCAAAGTCCATGAAGTTATGAGGGCGAGCATTGCCACCCCGTAGGCGACAATTATGCCAGACAAGACTCCGTAAAGCTGGCAGAAGTGATTCGCTGAAACTGCGAAAGCGAAGCCCGAGAAGCTTCCCAGTGGTATTGTCCTCATGAACTCGCGCATGAATTCCGGCCCGTGCTTCGAGTGGAGAATGATGAACGTGGACGAGAAGACTGCGGGGAATGTGCCGAACACGCCCCCGTAGAGCGGCCCTGCGAATCTTGCAGCCACTACTGCAAGGGAGATGACGAGCCCCCCGAATATCGCCCTTGTGATTAATTCAGAAAACTCGGCTTTCGGCTTCTTCCCCTGGGGGTTTTGCTTGTTTGCATAAATCACGAAGTAGAACATTGTCAGGAAAACTGGGAGGAAGACCGCGAATGCAATTGGGATGCCGTGCTTCGACGTCGCAGCCGGGACCGCGATTACAAGCCACGCGCCCAGGGAAAGGATTATCGAAGGCACGAACGAGCGGCCGAATCTTCCGAGACTCAGGAAGTAAACAACCACGAAAAGAGAGGCCGCGGATATCCCCAATGTCATAGCATAGGTGGATTCTATTGCTACTGCATCCCCTTGCGCCCACGCGATGAAAAGAAGGGCGATTACAGCTGTGGAGGGAATTCCGGTTAGTATGCCCCCGAGCTTCGTGCTGACCCGCTCTGAGACAGTGGTAATCCCAACTACCACTGCGGCACCAGTTATGAAAGAAAGCAAAAGCTTGAGGAAAAAAATGTCCATGCTAACCCTTCAGCTTCGCCTGCTCGTTGGCCACCTGCTCGTCCGAAACTTTTGAGTAAATGGCTTTAACTTCCCCGAGCGCAGTTCCGGGCTTGGCAAGCTCTTTCTCGGCATTCTCCCACTTTATCTGTTCTTTGCCTAGCCCCAGCATGCCCCGGATTTTCTCGGAGCTGAAAGGAAGCAGTGGCTCTATGAGGATTGAGAGGGCCGAAATTCCCCTTGTGCAGACATAGAGGCAGTTCGAAACCTTCTGGGAATCCTTCTCCTTCCACGGCTCGCGCTCGCTTAAGTATTTGTTGAATTCCGCGGAGAGGGCGAACGCCTCCTCCTGCGCTTCCTTGAAAAGGAAATTGTCGAAGTGGGCCGAGATGACTTCCTTCTTCCTTGAGATTAATTCGAGCAGTTCATTATCCCTTGAATCGAGGTCTTTCGGTTCCGGAATCTTCGAGCTGGCCAGTTTTTTTATCAAGACGAGCGTCCTGTTGACGAAATTGCCGAGGTTTGCCACTAGCTCGTTGTTGATTCTTGCCTGGAAGTCGGTCCAGACAAAATCCGCATCCTCGACCTTGTGCGGGGTAATCGCAGTCTCGTAGTAGCGGAGGGTGTCCGGGTCGAATCCAGCAAGAAAGTCCCCCAGGGAAACGAACCAGTTCTTGCTCTTCGAGAATTTCCTTTTTTCTAGATTAAGATAGCCTCTCGTGGGGATTGCAGCCGGAAGATTGAACTCTCCCGTGCCCATCAGCATCGCTGGCCAGAAGAGGAAATGGTGGTAGATTATGTCCTTTCCTATGAAGTGAACGACTTTCGAGTCTGGGTTTTTCCAGAAATCCGCCCACTTCGGGGTGCAGGCTACAGTGGAACTGATGTAGCCTATTGGCGCGTCGAACCAGACATAAAAGACCATTCCTTTTTCTCCTGGAATCGGAACGCCCCAGTCCAAGTCCCTGGAGATGTCCCAGTCCGCCAATCCATTGTCTATCCAGTTCACCACGTAGTTGACGACTTCCTTCTGGAGAGTTTCATTGATTGTGAGCCACTCCTTGAGCCTTGGGGCGAACTTCGAAAGCGAAAGGAAATAGTGGCGAGTAGTTTTGCTTGTTGGCGATGAACCGCAAACGAGGCACTTTGGGGATACGATTTCCCCTGGCCCGAGCGCCTTCCCGCAGGAATCGCAGTAATCTGAGTATTGGCCTTCCGCCTTGCAGTGCGGGCACGTGCCTACGACGAATCGGTCCGGAAGGAAGCGGGAACAGTTTGGACAATATGCCTGGGCAACTTCCTTTTGGTAAACATAGCCGCCCTCGTCCAGTTTCTTGAAAATGTGCTGTGTGAGTTCGCGGTTCTCCTTGCTTGAGGTCCTGTGGAATATGTCCATCGAAAAGCCGAGCTTCTCAAATTCTTCTTTGTCTTTTTCGTGGTAGTGGCGCGCGAATTCCTCTGGGCTTTTCTTCTCCTTCTCCGCGGATGCGACTATGGGCGTGCCATGCTCGTCGCTTGCGCAGATGTAGAGACATTCGTTGCCAATCAGGCGCTGGTAGCGGGCGTATATGTCCGCAGGTAGGTAGGTGCTCCTGATGTGCCCAAGGTGGAGCGGGCCGTTTGCGTAGGGCAATGCTGCTGTAACAAGTACTTTAGTGAAAGAACTCACCTCG
>JBDRJJ010000090.1:0-4841 GCA_043815135.1 Microcaldota archaeon
TCTCAAAGCTGGGCGTAAAGGCTGGAGAGAAGTTCATGATTATCGCAGAATTCGACCAAAAGAACGCAAAAGGCGGAACCCTCTCGCTTTATATTGAGAACAAGTATGGGGCCAGGAAGAGAGTCACTATAGTGAACTACACAACATACACTAATGCAGACGAGAAGGAGAGCGTAGCTGCGCTTATTGGCGGGGTTTGGCAGGGCGGAACCATATCAACAAATAACCTTTTGTTGAGAATCGAAGGAGTCCAAGCCTGGCAGGAAACCAACGAGACGTACGTCCCTGGCCAGTGCGCTGATGACATAGAATGCAATCCCTGGGAGCTGTGCAACCCCATAACCCACAGCTGCTACCTGAAGCTCGGGTGGTGCCTCTCAAATAGCGATTGCCCCGCTGGCTACAACTGCAAGCTCGACCCGAGGACAACCGACAGGCAGGTATGCGTCCCTATTGTCTGCGGAAGCAACTTGGATTGCCCCGGCTCGACGTGCGACATCGAGATGCATCTCTGCAGGCCGATTGCCCCGTACTGCGGGGCGGACAATTATACGTGCTACCAAGCCCCCAGAAAATGCGGAACTGCTGGGCTATGCGCCCCCTGGGAGACCTGCGAAGCGATCTCGGGATACTGCGTAACTAGGATTGGGAGGTGCAGCTCAGACCACGACTGCCCGATTGGAACAGTGTGCGAACTCGACCCGAAAAAGCCGAAATCCCACACCTGCATAGAGACTGTTTGCATAACTGACATCGATTGCCCTGGAACGACGTGCGACGCGGGCAAGGGATTGTGCAGGGCAGTGAACCCCTAGCAGGGAAGTTATTATAATCTATTTTGAGAACTACTAACGGGGAGAAGGTGATATTTTGAAAGCAGTCGTACCTGACACGAGCGTTGTTATCGACGGCAGGATTACCCAGATGGTTAGAAGCGGGAGATTCAAGGGACACAGGATTGTTGTTCCCACTTCTGTTCTCGCCGAGCTTGAGCACCAGGCCAACAGGAACAGGGAAACCGGCTTCTCGGGGCTTTCGGAGATTAAGGCGCTTCACGAAATTGCTGAAAAAGGAGACATAACGCTCGAGTTCTCAGGGGAGAGGCCAAGCGCAGAAGACATCAAAGGCGCGAAGAGGGGAGACATCGACGCGAGGATTAGGAAGCTTGCGAAAGACCTGGACGCGGTTTTTGTCACAAGCGACAAGGTGCAAGGCGAGGTCGCACAGGCAGAGGGGCTGGAGGTAGTTTACCTCGAGCCTCATTTCATCGAGAAGGAGCTGCCGTTCATAAAGCTCTTCACTCCGAATACACTTTCGATTCATATTAAGGAGGACACGATTCCACTTGCCAAAGTCGGGGGGCCTGGGAATGTGAAGCTCGAAAAACTGTCCGAGAAAAAGACCAAGCGGGAAGAAATCAAGCAGATGGTGAAGGAGATAATAGAGGCAGCGAAACGGGGCGGGACCGACACGTATATCGAGATTGACAGGAAGGGGGCCACCGTGATTCAGCTTCGGGAGTATAGGATTGCGATGACTAGGCCGCCCTTTTCGGACGGGGTTGAGATTACGATTGTCCGCCCGATTTACAAGGGCTCGCTCTCTGATTACGAGCTCTCGGAAAAACTGAAGAAACGGCTCGGCGACAGGGCTGAGGGGATTATCATATGCGGGCCGCCCGGAGCTGGTAAAAGCACGTTCACCGCGGCCCTGGCTGAGTCCTACCTCGCTAAGGGAAAGATTGTGAAGACTATGGAGAGCCCGAGGGACCTCCAGGTCGTCCACGAAATCACGCAGTACGCCCCTCTCGAAGGGAGCTTTGAGAAAACGTCGGACATAATCCTGCTCGCGAGGCCGGATTATACTGTTTATGACGAGATGAGGAAAACGGATGATTTTGTGATTTATGCGGACCTGAGGCTCGCGGGAATCGGCATGGTCGGAGTGCTCCATGCGAACCAGCCGATTGACGCAATCCAGAGGTTCATCGGGAGAGTGGATTTGGGCTTAATCCCGCAGCTCGTGGACACAATAATTTTCATAAAGGGCGGGAAGGTCACCAAAGTTTATGAGCAGACGTTTCTCGTGAAGGTCCCGACGGGAATGGTCGAGCAGGATTTGGCGAGGCCCGTAATCGAAGTCAGGGATTTCGAGACCGGCGGACTGGAGTATGAAATTTACAAGTTCGGGGAAGAAACAGTTGTTCTGCCGATAACCGAGCAAAGGAAAAACCCAAAGCTCGATTCCAAGGACATTGAGCGGAAACTTACCAACGCAATCTCAAGACACGTTCGCAACTTCCAAGTTGATTTGTCAGGAGGGAGGGCAGTTGTGTATGTGCGCTCAAAGGACATGGCGAGGCTGATTGGGAGGAAGGGCGAAACCATCTCAAGGATAGAGAAGACTGTGGGCGCAAAGATAGACGTAAAGGAGATGGAATAGCTATTTATTTCGCCTGAGTCAACGCGGGTTTTCCTGATTCCTTAGGAATCGGCTCTGCGAGTATGCAAAATGTGCCGTTCAGGTCCAAGGCTGTCCGGATTACCCGGGGGTCCTGCCAGCCATCAGTGAAGAGCCCTGATTCGTTTATGTGGAAAAAGGCGCGGACTAGAGGCTGAACTCCGCCTTCGCCAAGAACCCATCTCTGTTGTGGGAATGGGATGGCAGTCCATACTTCCTGCTGCACTCGTATCGGGAGCCCTGTTTTCTCGTCAAGTTTGCCCCCGACGGAGCGTTCCGTTCTTTTCGGGTTCTCAAGAAAAACAAATTCTTCCCTGTTTATCACCAGGTTTTCGACGACAGTTATTGAGGCTGACGATGCATGGATTATCTGTCTGCCGCGTTCGTTGGTTATGAGTTCCGGGTCGATGAGAAGTCCGATGTTCGCCTTCCCGTAAACCCCTGCCGTCTGGTCCGCGCCAACGATGCATCTCTCCGGGACGACGATTCCCCTTTTCTCGTCTACGAAATCGCCTTTCCCGAATTTCTTTGAATCATGAGTGCTGACAAGGAGTTCCCTTGCGAGAAAATACCTTCTCAGCGCCTCGTCGTTGGTTATGGTTCCGGGGAGGGAATCGGGAACTACGTGCCTGTCTAGATTTGCGTGGGAGATTACCCTAAGCCCTCTTTGATGAGTCAGTTTGCGGGCCCCGAAATAGTTTGTTTCTGTCCTAAGGTCGATGATTTTCGGGCCTGCCCGTTGAACTGACGTAGACATAAAGATACCTCCCACAAATTAACGGAGCATATATGTGGATTTTCGGCTTTATAATATTTCGTATTCCGTACATTAGTGGTTGAATGGACTAGCGCCTTGCCTGCCCGTACGGCTTTCGATAACCAGACCCGCCGTAATTCCTTCTGGGCTTTGAGCCCCAACCCGTGGACCGCGAGCTCCTCTTGGGCTCCCAGCCTGGCGGGCGGGTCCTCTGCCTCGAATAGGGGCGAACGCTCTCTCTGGAATCCCTTGGCGTTCCGGCGGACTTATCGCCCCCGGAGCTTGAGCCGTCCTCCCTGGGCTTGCCGTGCCATCTGGAAGAATCGTCCGTTCTCCTCTCATAAGAGAGATTTTCCTCTTCCATCGTTATGCCACATTCCCGCTCAATCTGCCCAAGCAGCCCCAATTCGTCGCTTGCTACAATTGAGAAAGCGACTCCGCCCTTGCCTGCCCTCCCGGTCCTTCCAACCCGGTGGGTGTATGTCATTGGCTCCTCCGGAATGTTGAAGTTTATCACGTGCGATACCCCGGATATGTCTAGGCCGCGGGCCGCGAGGTCGGTTGCAACGAGCATGTTGATTGCCCCTTTCTTGAATTTTTCCATAACTACATCGCGCTTCTTCTGCGTTAAGCCTCCGTGCAGGGGCTCCGCTCTGGAACCCGCCCGCTGGAGGTCCCCGAGGACCCTATCAACCGTGAATTTCGTCCTGCAGAAGATGATTGTGTGCGTGGGCTTGTGGGTCCGAAGGTAAGCAAAAAGCGCACGGTAGCGGTCCCTGAAATTGACTTGGGCAAACGTGTGCTTTATGTGCTTTATCGTTATCTCGTCCTTGCTCACTGAAACGAAGTGGGGGTATAGTTGATAATCCTTGGATAGCTGCAGAATCTCTTCCGGCATTGTCGCTGAGAAGAGCATCGTTTGCCTTTGCTTTGGCACGTGGGAAAGTATTGATCTCACGTCATCAATGAACCCCATATCGAGCATCCTGTCCGCTTCGTCTATAACTACGCAGGAAACATTCCCGAGCTCGAGCGTTCCCCGCTCCAGATGGTCCAATATCCTCCCAGGAGTCCCTACGACAATCTGGACCCCTTTCTCCAGCTTCTCTATCTGGGTGTTGATGCTTGTGCCCCCATAAACTGGCAAAATCCTGCCTCGCATGTACTTGCCAATCTTCTTTATCTCGTCGCTTATCTGGACAGCCAGTTCCCTCGTTGGCGAGAGAATGATTGCCTGCGTATCCCTAGAGTTCGGGTCTATTGACTCGACTAGGTATATCCCAAAAACTGCGGTTTTCCCTGTCCCAGTCTGCGCTTGGCCTATTACGTCCTCCCCCTGGAAGACAAGGGGAATCGCTTCCCGCTGTATATCCGTAGGCTTCTTTATGCCCATCTCGGAAAGTGCCCTCATGACCTCGGGCCTGAGGTTAAAACTCTCAAAATTCTCCATTATATCTTACTCCGTTTACGAAGCATCAGAATTAGTCTGTGCTTTCAGTTTATTGCTTGTTAAGCAAATAGTTATGGAAACTAAGGCTTAAAAACCCCTATCCAGCCCCGCATATCGACTCAAAGGATGAGAAGTCCGGCAATTCCCCGAACTCCCCCCACCGAAAGCCGATTA
>JBDRJJ010000091.1:0-5438 GCA_043815135.1 Microcaldota archaeon
TTTCCGACCCGATTAACTGCAACAACAATCACCCCATTCGCGATTGCGTGGCCCCTCATGACATTCTCCCAGGCTTCCTGCCAGTCGCCTTCTTCCTGCGCTACGCCGTCCACCGTCCCGATTGCAGTTGGATAGAAGAGGATGTCTGCTCCCAGAAGCGCGTTTGCTCGTGCGGCCTCCGGGAACCACTGGTCGTAGCAGATGAGCGCCCCGATTCTCCCGAATTTCGTCTTATGGACCTGGAAGCCCTTGTCTCCTGGGGCAAAGTAGTCCTGCTCAAAGAAAAATTCGTCTTGTGGCACGTGCATCTTCCTGTAAGTCCCAAGGAGCTCGCCCTCTGTTCCGAAGACCGGGGTTGTGTTGAAGAGCTTCTCTCCTGTTTTCTCGTAAAGAGAACCGCCAATAACAACGACTTGGTTATCGCGAGCTGCTTTGGAAAGAGCTTCCGTAGCTGTTCCTGGGATAGTCTCAAAAAAGGACCCTGGCAGATGTTTCGCGTTTTTGGCGCTCTGGGGGAAATACCGGGTGGTAAATAGCTCTGGGAGGCAGGCTATTTGGGCTCCTTTTTTTGAAGCCTCCTTGATGAGCTTAATCGCCTTCTCCAGATTCTCAGAAGGCTCATCCCCCATCTCCATCTGCAAAATTCCGATTGAAACCTTCGTCATGGGACTACCCCTTAAGCGTCCTGGATATTTCTCTCACGGATTTCCCGCTCCTTTTCGCGAGCTTCTTCAAATCCTCGAACTCGGGCTTTGCGCTTATTGTTCTTCCGGATATTTTTCCGACTTTTATCCTTACTTCCCCTTTTTTAACAACTGACCTCCCTGCGATATGCCTGAAGCATTCGAGCTCCCGTATCCCAAGAGTCCCCGTTTCCTCGAAAATTATCCTTGAGAGGCGCTCGCTGTCCCCTTTCACACATATTGCCCTAAGAATGACCCCTGGCCTCCCTTTCTTTGCAATTATCGGAATCAGGCAGGCATCGCGGGCCCCTTCTTCGAAAAGCCTCTCCACAGTGTAGGCGAGTATCTCGCCGGAAACGTCGTCGATGTTGGTCTCGAGGAGCACTACCTCCTCTTTCTTATCTCGCTCGCTTCCTCGTATTATCTGGAGAACATTAGGAACTCCCTTCCACTCAAAGCTTCCCGCACCGTATCCGACTCTCTCGGATATGAGTTCGGGGATTCCGGAAATCGGCTTTGCGATTGTCGAGACGAGAGCCGAGCCGGTGGGGGTCGTTAGCTCAACTGAATCTGTGGAGCTGTAGAACGGAATCTTGCCCCGCGTCATTATGTCCAGGGCTGCTGGCTGTATTTTCCCTACGTCTACTGGAAGACTGAGGACCTCATTCTCGCCCAAAAG
The DNA here is from genome assembly GCA_043815135.1 of Microcaldota archaeon. Taxonomy (GTDB): domain Archaea; phylum Micrarchaeota; class Micrarchaeia; order Burarchaeales; family JAKAKT01; genus JAKAKT01. Next base: position 1,363 of record JBDRJJ010000091.1, read on the forward strand.
CTCTAGGGCGAACGCACAGCCCATTATGTCAACAAGGGTATCTGCATTGGCGAGCTCGTGGAAATGAACGTGCTCCGTGTTATGGATTCTTTTTTCAGCTGCAACGATGGTCTTGAGTGCCTCTAGGGCGATTTGCTTGGATTCGTTCCCTAGGCCCGAACCTTCTATGATTTTCCCCATTTCATCTGGGGAGTATTCCCTTGTAAGCTTCGGAAGGACTAGCTTCCTCCCACCAACGCCGCCCCGCATAACTCGCTCCGTCTTTATTTTCACTCCAAGTTCCTTATCAAGGAAAATCGCTATTTGCTTTTCATCAGCCCCAATGTCGATTAGCGCTGAAAGCAGCATGTCCCCTGAAATTCCGCTTCTCGCTAGGATGACGAGCATGCTTTTTATTTTAATCCTCCAATTTAAAAACATGTTCTCGAGGGAGGCAAGAAATTTGGTCGGGTATGTGAAGAAGTTGTCCCCCGTAGCCGTGGCCTTCTCGGGTGGCCTTGATAGCTCTGTTGTCGCGAAGGCAGCCGGGCTTGCGAGCAGGAGCTCGGTGGCGATAACTGTTGATGACTTCACCGTTCCCAGGGGCGACTTGAGGGACGCTCGGTACGTAGCAAAGAAATCCGGGATTAAGCATATCGTAATCAAGTCCTCGCCCCCTAAAAAAGTCCTCGAGAACCCGATTGACAGGTGCTTTTACTGCAAGAGTCATAATTATGGGATTGTGGGGAAGGTTGCTGGAAAGCTCGGGATAAAGACGATTTTGGACGGAGCGAACGCGGACGATACCAGGGAGTACAGGCCCGGCATGAGGGCTGCGAAAGCGATGGGGGTTAGGTCGCCATTGCTCGAACTCGGGATTGGGAAGGAGGGCACGAGAAAGCTCGCAAAGGAGTTCGGCCTGCCCGTGTGGGACAAGCCCTCCTCCGCTTGCCTTAGCTCGAGAGTGCCCTGCGGAGAGAGAATAACCAGGGTGAAGCTGGGAAAAGTTGAGAGGGCGGAGATTGCCATTCGAAGGATAACGGGGGTAAGCAAAGTGCGGGTTCGGGTCCATTCCGGGCTTGCGAGGATTGAGGTCCCCTCGGGCGAAATCCCTAAGCTCCTAAAAAAGGATTTAATGATTAAGGTTGCGAAGAAACTTCGAAGCGTTGGCTTTTCGCACGTAACTGTTGACCTTGATGGGTATAGGCCAGGCGGTAATTGAATGAAGGAACTTGAGGAGATTCTAGGCCTTGTCTCGAAGAAGAAGATGAGTGCCCTTGATGCCGCGAAGGAGATACGGCTAGCCCACATCTCGGAAATCGAGGGAATGGCGAAGCTCGACACGAACAGGCATCTTAGGACTGGCTTTCCGGAAGTGATACTTGCTGAAGGAAAGAGCCTCGAGCAATTGGAGAGGATAGCGAAGAGAGCGTGCCGGGGCAGGGTCGTGCTTTTCTCGAGGCTATCAGGAGAGCATGGCAGGTTTTTGAAGAGAAAATTCGGTGGGGTTTATAACGCAAAGGCTAGGACCCTCTTGCTCGGCAAGCCCGAGAAGGGAAGGGGAACTGTCGGAGTAATCACTGCTGGAACTTCAGACATACCCGTTGCTGCTGAAGCCGAGGTTATGGCAGAAGCGATGGGATGCGGGGTCATTTCCTCGTATGACGCGGGGGTCGCGGGCATCCACAGGCTGTTCCCTGCTCTAAAGGAAATGGTCGGGAGGGTGGATGCGCTGGTCGTGGTTGCTGGAAGGGAAGGGACGCTCCCGGCGATTGTCGCAGGGATGGTGGACATCCCGGTGATTGGTGTCCCGACATCCGTTGGTTATGGGTATGGCGGGAAGGGGGAGGCCGCCCTGAAATCGATGCTCCAAAGCTGTTCCTTCCTCTCTGTTGTGAACATCGACAACGGGATTGGGGCCGGAGCTTTTGCCGCGCTCATCGCAAAAAGGGGATGCAGAGAATGAAACTGAATGCTTTCCTGAGGCTCACGAGGTTCGAGCACTCGCTCATGCTTGTTCTTGCGACTTTGGTTGGCCAAACAATGGCCCTTGGGGGGCTGCCTGGGATTGAGATTGCGCTGCTGGCCTCGGTCCCGCCTTTTGCTATCGGCCTCGCATCGTTTGCAGTAAACGACTTCTTCGATGTCGAGACCGACAGGAAAAACAAGAGGCTCGACAGGCCCATTGTAAGCGGGGAGGTCCGGCATGCTGAAGCATATTACCTATCTATTGCCCTGTTCCTGGCAGGAGTGATGGTTTCGTTTTATCTTCCCAATGAATGCACGGTCATTGCAGCGGGCTTTGCGATGGTTGCGTACCTCTACAGCTTGAAACTCAAGGACTACCCGCTTGCTGGGAACATTTACATTGCAGGGACAATGGCAATTCCCTTTGTTTATGGGAACTACTCGGTCGGGAAGGAGCTCCTTCCCGCTGTGCTAGTCCTCTCGCTCATAGCATTCACAGCCGGGGTTGCAAGGGAAATCGCTGGCTCAGTGAGGGACATGGATGGGGACAAAGCTAGGAACTCCAGGACCATCCCCGTTGTGATTGGGAGGAGGAACTCAATTCTCCTCCACGCCGGCCTGTACGTCCTCGCGGTCCTTCTGAGCTTCTACCCGTATTTTTATATTCAGGGGTTCATGGGAAACTTCGTTTACCTTGCATTGATTGGGGCGACTGACCTGCTCGTGCTTTATGCCGCGATTCCCCCGCTGCTCGATGATTCAGTCCGGGTTCTCAGGCGCTCGAGGAACGTGAGCCTGGCTGCCCTCGGGACCGGGCTTGTCGGGTTCCTTGCAGGTGCATTAAAAGTTTTCTCTCCGTAATAATGGTGGGTGGTTAGTGTGGAAGCAGTCTTGAAAACGAATCTCCCTTTGAAGCTAGTCTCGAGGGGCAAGGTCAGGGACACGTACGAACTGGGGGACAAGCTTTTGATGGTGACCACGGACAGGCTCTCTGCGTTCGATGTCGTCTTCCCGCAGCCGATTCCGTACAAGGGAACGGTCCTGAATGAGCTGTCGCTCTTCTGGTTCGATTACATGCGGGATGTGATTGGGAATCATCTTTCCGAAGAGAAGCTCCCGAACGAGTATGCAAACCTCTCAAGAAGATCGATGCTTGTAAAGCGGGCGAAGCCCGTGAAGCTTGAGTGCGTTGTCAGGGGATACCTTTCTGGCTCGGGCTGGAAGGAATACAAGGATAGGGGGAGTGTGTGCGGGATTAAGCTTCCGGGGGGGCTGCTCGAGTCCCAAAAGCTTCCTGACCCGATTTTCACCCCTTCTACGAAGGCGGATGTCGGGCATGACTTGAATGTGGGCGAGGACGAGGCAAAAACGATTGTTGGAGCCGAAGCCTTCAAAAAGGTGAAAGAGGCGAGCCTTAAGATTTACGAGAAAGCTTCCGAGTATGCGCTGAAGAGGGGAATCATTATTGCTGATACCAAATTCGAATTTGGAGAGTTCGATGGGGAGATAATTTTGATTGACGAGGTGTTGACCCCCGACTCATCGAGGTTCTGGCCAGAGGAATCGTATAAGGCAGGAGGGGGGCAGGCGAGCTTCGACAAACAGTTCGTCCGGGATTACGTGGAGAAAATAGGCTGGGGGAAGAGGCCTCCTGCGCCAATGCTTCCTGAAGAGGTTATTAAGGGAACTAGCGAAAGGTATATTGAAGCTTACGAGAAAATGACCGGGAACCGTTTCGTGAGATAGAAATTGGGGTGAAAACATGCCGGAAGTTTTGATTGTTGTTGGAAGCGATTCGGATAAATCAGTTGCTGAGAAGGCAATCGCAACTCTCGAGGAATACGGGGTTAAAAGCGATATTGCAGTTGCTTCTGCCCACAGGACCCCTGAAAAGCTGGATGTCCTGATAAAAAATTCCGATGCAAAAGTTTTCATCGCCATAGCCGGCCTTTCAGCTGCTCTCCCGGGAGTGATTGCCTCGAAAACGAAAAGGCCAGTCATTGGTGTCCCTGTGGGAGTAAAGCTCGAAGGGCTCGATGCACTCTTATCCATGATGCAAATGCCCCCAGGAGTGCCAGTAGCAACGGTGGGGATAGACAACGGGAAGAACGGGGCGCTTTTGGCAGTCG
>JBDRJJ010000092.1:0-2800 GCA_043815135.1 Microcaldota archaeon
CCTTAGGAAGGAGGGGCCGCCTTTCTTGTTTCAGAGTGGGCTAGGACCAAGATCATACCAGCGAGCACTGCTGAACGTGCCGAGAAGCAGACCAAAAGGAGGTTGAGCGAATGAGAGCTATAGTTATCTGCCCAAAATGCGGGAAAGAAATAGCCTACCTGGTCAGGAATGAGACCGCCTTTGTATCATCGAGATTAGATGAAACCGGGGAATCACGCCTGAAAGAGGAGGCTTTTGAGCCAGAAAATGTCGAATTCTGCTGTCCAAAATGCCAGGAAGTATTAACTGCGAGTGGCGAGGATGCTGTCAAAATCCTGAAAGGAGAAAAGACCGAATGAGTGCTATTTGTAAAAAATGCGGGAAAGAGCTTGACTTCTTACTACACTTCGAGACGCACCGAGAAGTCGCCATTTTTGCTTTCGACGAGAGCGGAGACCCTAATTACCTTTTGAAAGACTGCTACCAAGCTGATGATCCCAATACTAACTTCACCTGTCCGGAGTGCCATGAAGTGCTGACGCACAGCGAGGAGGACGCCATTAAAATGCTAAAGGGAGAGAAGATCGAATGAGAATGCAGCGAATTGCAGCGCTTTGGAACCCAAGAGTTCTGTGGGGAATAGAGAAAAAAACACGAAGAGATGAAAAATCAAAATAGTAGCCACAAAAGCCCCGGATTGAGATGGAGTGAGGAGGTGAAACCGTGAGAAGAATGAAGAAAACGTTTTGCCCTGGAAACTTCCGCATCGAGCCATGGGATAGCAGGTTTTACGCCCTATTCCAAGGGGAAGATTTAATTTGCGTGACAGCCTACAAGAAAGGCGCTGTGAAGGTCATGGACCTGCTTTATAGCTTTCAGGTCTCATTGGAGAGGCTAAAAACCAATGGGGGATGAAACCGTGAATCGAAACCAAGGATAGGAATGGCTATTTCCGTTTAAAGCATGTTGAAATTGACCATCCTAAACACAACCAAAGAGATCCATATCGATTTCTGCTCAGCGAAAAGAAATTTACCTTGAGGTAGCTCAAAAGGCCAAAATTCGGGTATGACGGATCATCACCCAAAGCCAGAAATAAAATTTCTTATGAAGATGAAGAAGGGCGGCTCAACCGGCTTAAAACATTGAGGGCCGCCCCCTTTTTTCCCCTTATTTCTAAGCAAAGGAGGATTACAAATGAGGCTCGCCGGCAGAATAAAGATGGCGTATTATCCCACCCCTTTATCAGTAGTTGAGAGGATAAAATCTTTCATCCGATTCCCTGATAGTGCTTCGATTCTTGACCCGTGCTGCGGCGAAGGCATAGCCCTTCAAAGACTCGCAGAAGGAACCGGCGCAAAAACTTATGGCATCGAGATAGACCAGCACAGGGCGAAACAGGCCAAAACCAGGCTTAACCATGTGCTCAAGTGCGGCTTCGAACAGACAAGGATAAGCAACGGCGTGTTTTCCTGCTTGTTCCTCAACCCGCCATACGACTGGGAAACCCAAGAAGAAAGCAATGAAAGAAAAGAAAAATTATTCCTGAACGTAACCGCGAAATACCTCCAAACCGGCGGCCTGCTCGTCTACATCATCCCTCAGAACCGGCTCGACAAAAGCATAGCCAAAACCCTCGCCTACAAGTTCAAACAATTCCTGGTCTACCGCTTCCCGGAAGAAGAATACGAAGATTTCAAGCAGATCGTCTTGTTTGGCGTGAAAAAGAAAGATAACACCATGGACGAACAAGCCTTAGCCAAACTGGCCCGAGTCCCAGAAACGAGCCTGGAAGAACTGCCCGACAGGGACGAGCCCGCATACGACCCGCCCAGGTCAAAGGATGTTTCCCTCTTCAAATCAACCATAATCGACGAAAAAGAGCTCTCCAAAGAGGCCAAGGATTCCCCGCTCTGGGAGAAATTCAGGGAGCTTGCAAGAGTTGAGGAACAGAAGATAGAAAGGCCTCCCCTTCCGCTGCACACCGGCCACCTAGGCTTGTTGCTGGCGAACGGGTGCCTCGACGGAATAATCGGCGAAGGAGAAGACAGGCACATCGTCAAAGGAAAAGTCGAGAAAACGGTGAACAAATACTCCGAATACAAAGGCGATACCCTGGAAGAAAGGGAGCTTGAGCAATACAAGGTATCCGTAAAGATCCTGATGCAAGACGGGGAGATCGTAACCCTGATGTAAAGGGAAGTCTTTTAGAAGCCAAATAGAAAGAGTTCAAAAATCTGGGGCGGCTCACCAAAAACAAGGCGGGTCGCCCTTTTCTTTTTTCAAAAGGAGGAGAGTCATGAAAGAGAAGGAAAAAGAAAACGGGTACAAGGATTCTGAGGAGTTAAAAAAATTTCTTAAAGGCAAATACCTGCTTGATTGCGGCCACCACGTAACACTAAACCACAACTTCGGAAACAACATCATGGTCATCAATGGCAAAGAGCTGAAAATCATATGCTCCCTATGCGCCTACTAAAAGGAGGAACCAAGATGCTTCAAAAAATAAGACACTACGACCATGACAAAGGCATCCACGTAGAATGCTACACCGACGGGTACGCTTACAACGATTATAACGAACTCTACCTGGCAAGCGTCGTGGGGCTTGACAGCGCAGTAAAAGCGGTCGCATCCGCAGCTGTAAGTGGAAAAGAAATCGAACTGCTCGGAAAGCACGCAACCAGCATCTTCGCAAACCGCTACGAGAAATACAGGATGCTCAGCACAAAACTCCCATCTGGCCTGCTGCACCAGATAGTTGCTGCCGAAGGCTTCTTCACAGCGGAAGGGGCGTCAAAAATCCTCTACGTGGCCGAGG
>JBDRJJ010000093.1:0-4172 GCA_043815135.1 Microcaldota archaeon
GCTTTTGTCCCCCGCAAGCGAAATCCTCTGGAGCGATTCCGGGTCAGGGCCGCCAACGGCTCTCGCAACCTCTCCGGCAAGAAGGCCGGCAGTGTAATACGAGGTCGCCCCAACAAGCATCGGGGAGACAATGCAGTCTGCGGTTTCGCTGACTGCCCCGCCAAGCGGGTGATGGTCTATTATTATAATCTCAAGACCAGCTCCTTTTAACAAGGACACGGCATCAGCGCTATCCTCGCCCGACCCAGAATCAACGAGCACAAGCACCGGCCCCAGCGTTGACTCTCCAGTTGACCTAACGGCGTTCAGGTCCCTAATCGCATCCTGAACTTCATATACTGTGTGCGGGTTCTGAGTTGCAAAAAGCCCGCAGATTCCAACTGCCCTTGCAATGCACATGGCTCCTGATATCCCGTCTGCATCAGCGTGATAACGCAGGACAATCGGCCGTTCCAGGAATCTTGCACGCAAAAGCCTGGATGCGCAGTCCAGAATCAGGTGGTATAGGGACTTCATCACTCCGTCCTGGATGAGCATTTGGGATTCCACAGGTCTCGTTCTTGTCTCGATAAACGCCCCAACAGCTTTAGAAAACTCGGATTGGGCTTCAGTCATCGGTTCCACTGAGCTTGCAACGAACTCCAGTGCTTCCTCCCTGCGCTCTGCCTTGCCTTTAGCAGTGACTAGCGAGCCGACGTTCATTGGGCAATTAGAGCGGACGCAAACCTTGCCGCTGTCGTCAAGCAAAACCAGGAAGAACGAGCCCCTGGCTTCATAAGTCCTAATAATCTTTCCGGCAATCTGGCAATCCACTCCTTCAGCCAAATCAGCAATTGCAATCCTTTCCACAGTAGGATTTCTATCGGATAATGTTAAATTAACTTATGGCGGATTCGGCACCCGGGCAAAATAACACGGGCCAGGAGCCGTTTCGACCAGCTTAGCCAAACCTCCTGTTTCTTTCGGAAAATTATTAAATATCGCATTCTGAAATTAGAGGGCTACAGTATCAAGGGTGAGCAACATGGAAGCTAAAATAATCGGATACAGGCGAGGCAGGCACACGGAGCATACGGACCAGTTTATTGTTTCAATGTCCGGAGTCTCGAGCCGCGAAGAGGCGAAGAAATACGTCGGGAAGAAGATAGTATGGGAGACTCCCGCGAACCACAAGATTTCTGGAAAAATCACTCAGGCGCACGGTGGTTCAGGAACCGTGATAGCGCGATTTGAGAGGGGGCTACCGGGACAGGCCATAGGGACCAGCGCAATATTAGAATGAGCTTAGTACCAAGAGCGTCGTCTAGTCCAAGGCATCTCGACATTAGAGGCTCCGGGATGCTTCTTGTCCGGCTTTTTCTTTGAATCGCGCTTGATTCGCAGGTCAGTGCGGGGTTTTGGTTCCACATCCGGGGTTCCAACTGAAATCATTGCCTCGCGGGCAAGGAGATGGCTCGGGGTTCCAGCATCTCTTGGGGGTTTCCTTTTTATCCGGCGAACCGGCTTTTCCCCGTTCATATGTTTCCCCCAAATCAGAATCTGCTAGTCCTCTTCTTCGCTCCTGTCCAGGGCATGGCAATTCCAGATGCGCCGAGCTTCCCAACAGTTTTGTGCTCCCGTGTTGGCACGTTTCTAGCAATGAAAGAATCTCGCGTAAGTTGGCCTAGCATGGAATATCTCTCGACGAGATTATTCACAGTCTGCAGTGGTCTATGTGGTTTCCTAGGCTGCATAAGCTCCCCTAATGTCATTGCTCGGAAGCAGTATTTAAAACCGTATCATCCGCCCTTCTCCTTCCCAGTTCTCCAAGCCCTGGAAACCACGGAAAGCAGGAATATGAGAATTGCGAGGAAAACCACAATTGACCCCCACAAGATTGTCGAACCAGATGAGAGGAAAGACCAGGCCGATTCCACGAACGAGAGCGAGACCGTTATCGGGTTGTTCTTCGAGCCAACGTAATTTCTGCATTCTTCGGAATATCTCTCGCCGAAAGCCACGGCGCAGTCGTCCTCGCTCCTGATTGAAGCTTTCTTAAAAAAGGTAGTTAAGCAATCCTGTTTGTATTGGGGGGGTATCGACCCGCAGGACATGATTTGCCCGTTCGAGCGCTTATCAGCATAGTAATAGTAGCAATAGCTCCTGTACTCGGGCACTGCTCTGTCACACGCCATCGGGTTGCTGTCCTCCAAGTAGCTAATCCGTGCGTAGCATATTGGCTGGTACTCCTGGTAAAGCCTGTCGCAATCCCCGTAAGTCTTGGCGTGGGATTCGGCTATTAAGATGAAGCATTGGTCCCTCATCGTCGGGTCGAGAATGTTCATGCACTGGTCGGGCTGTCTCGATTTTGCCAGGTAGCACCCGTCCTTTTCATAGGTGGCAATCTCCTCACACTCCCCTATCAGGGCCGCATAAGCGAGAAAGGAGAAGGAAATAAGAAATGCGACGAAGATTCCCCGCTTCATGAACCTATAGTCCATGCCTAATATTTTAACCCTTCACCCCCCTAAACCAGGCATGAAGTGCGCTGCGCTCGCAAGCGGGGGAAAGGATGGATGGCTCGCCGTTTGGTATGCAATGACAAGCGGGCTCGAAATAGGGGCGATAGTTACTTTCGTCCCCGCCAGCCTGGATTCGTTCATGTTCCACGGAATCAATTCGAAATGGGTGGGGCGGCAAGCAAAGTTAGCTGGAATACGGCACATCGAGTTCAAGACTTCTGGGGAAAAGGAAAGGGAAGCGGAAGAGCTCGTTTTGGCATTTGCTCATCTTCGCAAGCTTGGGTTTGAGGCAGTAATCACCGGGGCAATCGAGAGTGAATACCAACGGGAGCGAGTCGAGCGGGCATGCGTGGAATCGGAGTTGGTTCATTTTGCCCCACTTTGGCACAAACAACAAGGGCAGCTGCTCGAGGAGATGCTCGGGAGCGGACACGATGCACTAATAGTTGCGATTGCAGCTGATGGCATGGGTAAGGAATGGCTCGGGAGAAGAATAAGCGAATCAAAAGAAGAGTTGCTGAAATTGAGCGCTAAGCGAGGAATATCCGCTATTGGGGAGGGAGGGGAATTCGAGACATTTTGTTTCAAGTCCCCATTGTTCACTCGGGAGCTGAAAATAACAAAATCGAAAACCATTCTGAGCGGGGCTTCCGGGGTTCTTGAAATTATTTCGCTTTCCTAGGTCCCTTCTTCCCAGCTTGCGAGATAGTCCTTCTGCTCTTTTGATAGAGACGACAGCTTGACTCCATTCGATTCAAGCGCAAGCCCTGCGACAAAATCATCAATCTCAAGCGGGACGTCGTGCACTCCCTTCCCCAAATCGTTTTTCAGCAAATACTCAAGCGAGAGGGCCTGAATCGCGAAGCTCCCATCCATTATCTCGATTGGGTGGCCTTGCCCCGTAGGCTGGGAGAGGTTCACAAGCCTTCCCTCGGCGAGCAAGTAAATCTTCCGTCCATCTGCCATAGTGAACTCCTCGAGGTTTGTTTTCATGATTTTTCCTTTACCTTTAGCCAGGTATCCCCTGTCTATCTCATTGTCGAAATGCCCTGCATTAGCAAGGATTGCGCCGCTCTTCATTAGCTTCAGGTGCTCGGCCCCGATTGCGTTCTTGCATCCAGTTGCAGTGATGAAAACGTCCCCGATTTTCGACGCAGAACCCATATCCATAACCCTATAGCCGGAATAGAGGGCTTCGAGCGCCTTGTGCAGGCCCGAGGGCTCGCCCTTCCTGATTCTGTCGGATATCTCAACGACCACCACGTTCGCTCCCAGGCCCCGCAGGCGGTCGGCGATTCCCCTCCCGCACCAGCCAAATCCAACCACAATAACGGTTTTCCCAGCCAAGAGGACATTCGTAGCCCTCATAATCCCGTCTAATGTCGATTGGCCAGTCCCGAACCTGTTGTCGAACAAATACTTGGAATAAGCGTTATTTACGGCAATCACGGGAAACTCAAGCTTTCCCTCCTTTTCCATCGCCTTGAGCCGAGTGACGCCAGTGGTCGTCTCCTCGCAGCCCCCCCTAATCTTGGGCAAGAGCTCCCGCCTCTTCTTGTGGAGCGCGAATATCTGGTCGCACCCATCATCAATAACAGCATCTGGCTTCCCGTTCAGGACCTCGTTTATGTTCTCGTAATATTCCTCGTTGGTTTGCCCTGCCCAGGCGAA
>JBDRJJ010000094.1:0-2840 GCA_043815135.1 Microcaldota archaeon
ATTTCCTCTGGTACCTTTTCGCAAACACAAAATTCAGCACTTCCTCAAGGCTCCAGAGGTTTCGAGTTAGGTTCTCGTTCTGGTCCTGGAACGACCTTATTTCCCCGCCATAGTGGGACGGGAGATAGAGTGTTTCAGAAGAAGGAACGCCCCTTGAGGCAATCCCCTTTCTTGGGAGACTTTCGGTTTTCTCCTCCTCGTTCTCGCTCTCAAGCATCACGTCTTCTCTACTCTCTTCTTGGTCGCTCATAACATTATATCAGTAAACCCGATATTTAAACCTAATCACTTGAAGAGCTTTGCACATAAACTACTTGAATAAAAAGTCGCCAGGACGCGAGCCCCCGCCCCCTCCACCCTTAGTGTCAAATGGATTCTTGGCCTCTGGCTTTATCACCAAAACCGTTTTCCTATCTGCAGTCAGCCCGAGCACGCAACCAGCATCCCTGCAATACGTTCTTTTAACGTCATCAATGTCCCTCTGGTCCATCACCGGCTCAGCCCTGATTATCGTTCCAACAGTTACGAGCTCCCCATTGACAATCCGCTTGGCAACGCTCCCATTCCTGACCACTCCCTCGAGAACCGTGATGTCGGCTCTCCCATTGGGTCCCTCGTCCTGTGGTCCCTTGAATAGAAACTTGTTCTCCCTCATTGCCCCAGGGCTGACCTCTATGAGGTGGAACATGCCCGTCTTTCCCGTTTCTCTAGTCCTGGAAGTCCATATATCTTCCATCAGGCCCCCCGGGGTCTCTCCAACTGCATATGTTTTTCCCTTGTTCTCGGGCCTCTTCCGAAGCTCCACTGCCGTTTTAATCAATTGGCCCTTGGAAGCAGAAGTCATGAGGACCCGCCCAATCTCCATCTTGCTCCTTTCCGGAAGATAGAAAACAGCTATTTCGCCCTCTTTGAAAACAGGCCCGGAAATCTCCCTGACTCTCTCCCTGTCCTGTTGCCTATTTTTGAAGTCCCCTTTTCCAGCCATAAGCTCCCCTAGAAGTAGCATTACATTATGGCAAAATGGATATTTAAAACCAACGCATAAACATGATTTTGCGAATCACTGAAGAAGTTTGCCAAATTGAGCCTTGGGTGGCTCGTTCATCCTTATCAACACAAGTTTTTCTACTGGTGGAATCATGGCGTGATGGCCCGATACAGAAAGATAAAGTGCCCCAATCCCGTCCGCGTTTTCATCACGAATCCTCCCTATTGAGTAGTTCGCAGGGTCCTTTCTCTGCTCGCGCCCAAGGATTTTTATGTCCCTCTCAGTTGGCTTCCCAAATGCCACGGCTGTTCCGATAAGTTTCCCAGTGTCTTTCTCGTAAACTTTGTCCTTCCCCCTCACCACCACATCCTTAGGGTAAAAGGCGGGGTGCATGGGGAACTCAGCCCCCCTCTTCAAAGTTAGCTTTTGCCCATCCGCAAATGGCGGGAGCCTGTTCAAAGGTGCCAGAATCAACTCACCAAACCCACTAAATTATGCCAAAACTCCTTTAAATCTCCACCTGGTCAGTCCGGAATTTCTGAATTGCTTTCGCGTCGCTTAATTTCGTCCTATGGCCCAGGCCATAAAGATAAAGAGCAGTATATGCAATCATCGCCCCATTGTCAGCATTGAACTCATTGGGGGCAACCCCAAATCTTGCCCCATGCTCTTCGCTCATCAGGCCCAGCATCTCCTGCAGCCTTTTATTCTGGGCGACTCCCCCGCACAAAACCAGCTCCTTCTTCCCAGTGAGCGCGAGCGCCCTCTCGCTCGCTTCAGTGAGCATCGAAAAGGAGGTTTCCTGTAAGGAATAGCACATGTCCTGCTGCGAGTGAGTTTTTAGTTGCTTTCTCGCTTCTGTCTGTAGTCCAGTGAAAGACAAGTCCATCCCCTTCACAACATATGGCAATTCAACATACTTTCCCCCGAGCGCCATCTTCTCAATCACTCCCCCGTGCGCCCTCTCAAGGCCCATGTCCCTCCCAAAAACATCAATCAGGTTCCCCAACCCGATATCCAAAGTTTCACCCAAAACTCGATACCTTCGGTCTTTTCCCTTAATTATGATTTGTGTGTTCCCGCCGCTCACATAAACAATGAGCTGGTCCTCGGTCTTCGTATACAACTTTGAAATTTCTATGTGCGCAATGCAGTGGTTCACTCCAAGAATCGGCTTATCGAGCATTGAAGCAAGGGCTTTTGCCCCCACTACCCCAACCTTGAGGCACGCCCCCAGGCCTGGCCCCTGCGCAAACCCCACCAAATCAATTTCAGAGGGCTTTATCCCAGCTTTCGAGATTGCTTGTTGCAGCAGTCCCTGGAACTCATTAGCATGCTGCTCCGCCGCTTTTCTCGGGTGAATTCCAGTGAACTTCGGAACGTACATTTTCTTCTCGTTTGAGAGCATTCGCTCGCCTTCAAAAATCCCAATCCCGAGCGTGTGGGCGGTTGACTCGATTCCAAGGGCAATCATCGTTCCACTTTCTCAGTTCTCTTTTATATCTTTCCCGCAAGAGCAAGGGAAATCAAGTTGAAGAGGGCGTGGGATATGATTCCCGGAATGAGCGAGCCCGTTTTCTTGTAAGTCCAGCACCAGAAATAACCGACAAGGAAAGCCACGGCAATCTCAATCGCCGACCCATACTGGTAATGCGAGAGTGCAAATATTATGCTTGAGGCGAATGCCCCGAAGAGCGGGAAAAGCAAGCCCCGGAAGAATAGCTCCTCCGCAATCGGGGTGAGCGTAAACGCCATAACAACCACATACTTGGGGAAATTTTCGACCTTTTCCTGCACCCCCTCCATGTCCCTGTACTCGAGTGCATTTGCAGCTAACGTAACCAACAGCATG
>JBDRJJ010000095.1:0-2100 GCA_043815135.1 Microcaldota archaeon
GTGGATGCGGATGAGACCACATCTGCAAAGTAGAAGCCGGTGCTCTGCTTGTTTTCAAGCTGGCTTTTGATTGTTGCTGTCAGCATTTTGATTGCAACTTCGCGCTCCTGGAGTGTCGAAGCTGCTTCTGCAATGTCTTTCGCGCCGCTGCACACGGCATATCTGTCGCCCTTCTTTTCAAGAAGCATTACGGCATAGCTGAATGCACGGTCCTGTGACTGGGCATCCCGGAATATTTCACCAGTCCTCTGTTTTGGAACCCAAACGCCATGGCCCCCATGCTTGGAGTCCATTATGTCTTTGAAGCTGCCGAACCCGTCAATAGGGAAAGCAGAAATTCTGTTAGTTGTTTTTTGAACTGATGCGACTGAATTCACACAACCCACCTCTCCTTTAGAACTAGTGCTAGAACGCGCATCTGTTTATTAATAAGCTTTTGGCCCAAAATGAATAGGATTGGCTTCTGATATAATAAATTTGGACTAATTGAGCCAAAGTTGTTAGTTTTTTTCGAGAGAAGACCAATTTGCGAAGCTTCAAAAATGCCTCAGGGCTCGTCCTTTGCGGTGTCGAAGCAGGCGATTGTGACCGTCTTCTCGACTCCCTCGGTCTCCCGGAGCCTGTCAATGACTATTTTCCCGATATCCTCGATGGATTTCCCCCGGACCTTGAGGAGCATATCCCAGTCCCCTGCGAGTATGTGGACCTCGTAGACTGCGGGCATTTTCGAGATTTTCTCCGCAAGCTCCCGCTGAGCCATTTTCGCGTGGGGGTCGTAGGATACGAGGACGAATGCCGTCGTGTTGAGGCCGAGCTTCTTGTAGTCCGGGAGCACTGTAAAGCGCTTTATTACCCCCTTGGCGAGCATCCTCCTTATCCTCTCGTGAACAGTAACTCGTGGGATTCCTGTCCTCCTCGAGATGTCTGCAGTTGAATCCCTGCTGCTCTTTTTCAGCTCATCCAGTATTTTTTCATCCTTTTCATCGAGCATACTGACATTATGTCTATTTAGGTATATAAATATTTACTTTTCTTTACTTTTTGACATATTTTTTCGAATAAAATATATATTCCAAGATTACGCGTAGTTTGAGAGGGGTGTTGGAGATGGAGAAGTTCATTGAAAAAATAAAATCAAAGGAAATGTTCGCGAGGCTCAGGGTGCAGAGTTCTGCGCTTAAGGCAATTCATGACTATATGCATGCTCTTGGGGTAATCCAGCTCGTCCCTGTGATGCTTTCGTCTATAACCGACCCGCTCTGCCACTCGGTCTTTGATGCTGATATCGTATATTACGACCAGCCGCTAGCTCTTACCAAAAGCATGATTATGCACAAGCAAATAACCCTCGCATCGCCCTACCTTGAGAGAATATACGTAATCTCGCCGAACGTGAGGCTCGAGAAAGCGGAGTTGTGTGATACTGGAAGGCACCTGATTGACTTCTCCCAAGTGGACATCGAGTTCCGGGGAGCGGGAAGGCGCGGTTTCATGGAGTTCACCGAGGAGATGATGAAGCACGTGATAAGGAGGATAATCGAGGAGTGCGGGGGGGAGCTCGAGCTCCTGAAGCGGGAGCTCCAAGTACCTAAAGGGCCATTCGAAGTCTATGACTCGAGGGATGCGATTTTGGAGCACGGAGAGGATTACGAATCCCTCCTTTCAATGCAATCCCGCGAAC
This sequence comes from Microcaldota archaeon, assembly GCA_043815135.1. Taxonomy (GTDB): domain Archaea; phylum Micrarchaeota; class Micrarchaeia; order Burarchaeales; family JAKAKT01; genus JAKAKT01. The sequence goes on from JBDRJJ010000095.1 coordinate 1,682, forward strand.
CCTTTTGGATAACAAACATAAAGAGGGAGTTTTATGATAGGGAGGACCCCGCTACCCATGGGAGATACCTGAACTACGACCTGGTGTACCCTGAGGGGTTCGGCGAGGCGCTGTCAGGCGGGGAGCGGGACTGGGAATACGGGGTGCTAACTAGAAAAATCAGGGAAAGAGGCCAAGAGCCAGAATCGTTTGCGCCCTATCTTGAGCTGGCGAAAAGAGGCGAGTTGAGGCCTTCAACTGGCGGGGGGCTCGGGGTGGAAAGGCTGACAAGATATCTTACGGGAACGAGGGATATCGGCGAGGTTGGATTTTTTACAAAGAAGCCGGGTGAAAAAATAGTGCTTTGAAAGCTCCTAGCAATGTGCCGTTCTCCTCAGTCCACCCATACTTTTATCGATACATCGACCGGACCCCACATG
>JBDRJJ010000096.1:0-4599 GCA_043815135.1 Microcaldota archaeon
CTCAATAATCTCCTCATCAGTGAGCTTTTGCTTTTCCTTGAACTCCTCCTTTATGTTGACTTTCTCATTGCCCTTGTCGAGCTTCATCAGCATCCAGTCCTGCCTTGCGATGCTCTTCTCAAGAATTGCAACGTCGCTCTTGCGAACAACATACCTATCGGGCGTTACAGACCCGGAAACAACTACCTCCCCAAGCCCATACGCCCCCTCTATTACGAGTTTCGAAGTGTCCTGGCTCACGGGATCGACTGAAAACATAACTCCCGACCTCTCGGACTGGACCATCTTCTGGACAACTGCTGCAAGACCCACTTTCAGGTGGTCGTAGCCCTGCTCCTGCCTGTAATATATCGCCCTTGCGCCGAAAAGCGAGGCCCAGCACTTCTTGACTGCAAGGACGACCTCCTCAGCCCCCTTCACATTCAGGAACGTTTCCTGCTGCCCAGCAAAGCTTGCTTCCGGCAGGTCCTCGGCTGTTGCAGAGCTCCTGACTGCCACGAAAATCTCTTGCGCAGGCGTTGGTATCGTCATCCCACAGAGCTCGTTATAAGCTCTCACAATATCGTCAGAAATATCGCGGGGGATTTGCGCTTCAAGTATCGCCTTCTTTATCTGCTCCGAAACCTCGTTGAGCTTCTTGTTGTCCTGCACGTTCAAGCCCGCAGTGAAGTTCTTTATCACATCATCAAGCTTGTTCGCCCTCACAAATGAAAAGTATGCGTCGCTCGTTGTGACAAAGCCAGGTGGCACGGGGAGGCCGGCTTTTGTCATTTCCCCGAGGTTTGCTCCTTTTCCGCCGACAACTGCAACTGACCCCTTGTCCACTTCCTTGAATAAGACTACGTTTTTCATGAAATCCCCCCGTTAACGTTAGTGCTAATAGGTTTAGGAAGGTGCTTTTTAAGGCTTTCTATAAAAAACGGAACGTTAGGGATGAAGAAGTCACTCGGAAACAGTATAGTTTATTATCCTGTCTCCAAGGACGTCCGCTGTTATCTGAACAATCTTCGTGTCTCCGAGTTCGTCTATATTGCCGAAGAAGTCAGTGTAATTCCCATTTGTGACCCTGTACTTCCTCCCTGTTTCATCTGAAACGCTCTTCCCGATGTCGATTGTTGCAATCCTATAAACGAAGATTTCAATCGCATCTATCGACGAGTTAAGGAATTCCTCGGAGAAGTTTTCCGTCAAGAAGTCTATCCTGGCGTATGAAGGCGGATAATTGAGCGTGACATTCTCTTGCGCGAGCACGGGTCCCAAATCCTTCTCAAGAGTGCTGTTGTCAGTGAAATTCTGGTTGACTGCTACCCCAACGCGGGCGGCGTCCCTCAGGTATGTGAGGTTCATGCTCAGAACTGATTCGAGCCCACCCGGGCTTATGGGGCTGCTGAAAAACACAGTGCTGTTCGGGATTATGAGCACGCTCACATTGGAAAATCTCTGCGACAGATACTGTCCAGTTTCATTCCTATCAAAAGTTCTTTGCGTCCAATCGAGAACCGCAATCGCGCTGTAGTCCGGATAGAGTTTCGAGACCGTAGCGACCGTAAGAATGTCCTTTTTCACCGGGATAACATCATACCTGCTTTCGCCAATGACACCATCGATAAGGTTTGCCGTTATCCTTAAGCTGATGGGATATCCCGTCGGGATTGTTGGGTCTAGGTTTATCCTCAGAACTTTACCTGGGATTCTGACCTGCCCGGTTTCTGTATTGAACACAATCGGTTCCTTGATAGTCACTTCCGCCCTTGCGCTCAAGGTTGCGTTAAGGACCGACAGCCTTTCGACTACTTCGGTGACATTTGCAGACTTTGGAAGGTTGAACACTAGGCCGCTTTTAGTTTTCGTAGTGTAGGAGACAAGCCCCTCAGCTTTCAGCTTCAAGGCTTCAGCTTCAAGAAGCTCGGCATTCCCCTCTGCGTTTATCGAGGGCCCAACTGCCTCCCCATAAGAGGAGACAGTGGCATTTACGAAAGCCACTCCAAAGACAGCTTGTGGTGCAGTTTCGACCTCTTCGGGAATTTCGCCTACTTCGTTGCTCCTCCCCATCCCAATTGCAAAAATTTCTACCACGAATGCTAGAACTACGAGTATTGCGAGAAATTTGATGAGATTGCCCTTGTCAAATAACGGCATGGGGTGAATTGAGGGGTTTAAGTTTTATATTTGTTTGGAAAACGTTTGGCGTCCCTCACACCAAACCGAACAAGGTCCGAGCGAGCCCCGAATCCACGGCCACTCCTCGAGGCCGATGCGGAACCGAAGTTTTTTGTGCAGCGCTATTGGCGATTATCCGAACTTGGGTTTGTCCAAGTCTCCGTCATTGTTATACCCCCTGCTTTCCCAATACCCCTTGTAATCCAGGTTGTCAGAGAGCTCTATTTTCGTTACCCACTTGGCCCATTTGTAGCCCCACTTATCCTGGGCAACAACCTGGAAGGGGAAGCCCCGCTCTGGCGGAAGAGTTGCATTATTCATCTTATACGCGAGCAGTATGTCGTTGTCCATTATGTACCCCATGGGAAACGACGTAGTATACCCATCATAAGCGTGGAAGATGACGATTTTCGCTTCTGGCCTGATTCCCGCTTCGTTCAGCAGGTCCTTTATGAGAGCTCCCTCCCACAAAATTCTGACGTTCCAGCCCTCAACGCAGTACAGTGTGACAACTTTGGTGTAGCTCTGGTGCGAGAGAACCTGCTCATACGTGTAGGATTTCGGGCTATCCACAAGACCAGTGACTTCAAGTCTGTAGCTTGCTTTTTCAACATACTGCGGTCCCTTAATCGAGTTTTCCCTGAAATCATTGACAGAGCCAAGATTCTCCCCCTTATACTCCTCTACCTCTACCCCGCTAAGCTCAATCGGCTTTTTTTGACTGCACCCGGGGAGCAGGAATGCCAAAAAGAGCAAAACCACTAAGGGCAGTATTTTGTTCCCCATGCACTACTTTTTCAACGGCATCTTTTTATATTAGACCTTAACAAAGAGAACTCATGAATGAGAGGCAAATCATCATCGTTGTCCTCGTGATAATAGGGATAGCACTTCTTTGGTATGCAGCCAACAAGCCAGCGGAGATTAAGGAGTATGATGCTAGGAACTTCGTCATAAACGACGTACAAGGTAAATACCCCGAAGGCGACATAGAAGTGCTTTCCACGAATTTCAGCGCAGGGAGCTACAAGATTAAGGTAAAAGCAACGCTTAATGCGAGTTTCCCCTGCCCAGAGAGGATACACCTCTATTACGACTATCCTGCCCAGCAGTTTGCTACAGGGCTCCCGGAGCACATAACAAAGGATTGCAAGGTGTGCATCAATGTCCCGGACTGCGTGCTCATCTTCCCAGAAGAGGCGCTCATCGCCTCCCACACATTCCCAGGGACGGAGGAAATCGCGCAATTCTTGCAAGAGCACCCATCCGCAACAGGTACCGTAACTGTTGTGCCAGTCTACGAGACTTATTCGAACGTCTGGAACATCGAGTGGGGGGAATGGAACGGACCGGAAGTGCAGGGGCAATACGTTATACTGGACGACCGTGGGAGGGTATTGGAAGTCGGCGATTGGGGAAGCGACGCTAAAAGCTAGTTGTCCATCAGTTTGCTGGTTCTTAGAACGCGTCTTATGGGCTGTTTTCGTCAATTGTCGAATTCAAGTTCGCAAGATTTAAAATAGTTAGCTGGCATAACGACCCTATCTTGTGGTCTGAATGGAACGGCTCAAACTAAAAATGGCAGGAGAAATAACCCTGTCTGAAAATCCTGGCGCTACTATGAAGAAGTGGCGGGAGATATTCGGGATAACGCAGGCAGAGCTAGGGCGCTACCTGAAGATTGGAACATCAACAATAAGCGATTACGAGGGCGAGAGGAGGAAATCCCCCGGCACCGGGGTCATCAGGAGGTTCGTCGACGCCCTCATATCGATAGACATCAAGACCGGAGGCACTACAGTCCGGAGATTTTCCGAAGACGAGCCGAAGGAAAATTTCTTCGAACTAAAAGAGTTTTCCTCGAGCATCAGCGCCCTGGAGTTCTCGAAGCTGATAGACGGGAAGGCAGTGGTGAACGGGTCGCTTCTTGCCGAGAAAAAAGTCTACGGATACACGCTTCTGGACAGCATAAAGGTAATTCTTGATATGCCCTATGAGGAATTTCCGAAGCTTTACGGCTCAGTCGGGGAGAGGGCGTTCATATTCACCAAAGTGAGCACCGGGCGTTCCCCGATGGTCGTGATAAGGGTGACCCCGATGAAGCCAAGCGTAGTTGTTTTGCACGGGCTAGCGAGCGTCGATAGATTGGGAATTAAGATAGCGCAGAAGGAGAAGATTCCGGTAATAACCACAAAAATGGAACTTCACTTAATCAAAGAGAAACTAGCAAAGATATGACGAGGGGATTAAATGGTTGGCATAAGCGGATATGGGGTTTATGTTCCGAGATACAGGATAAAAGTCGAGGAAATTGCAAAAGTTTGGGGGGAAGACCCGGATAAGATACGAATAGGCCTAGGGGTGAAAGAGAAGAGCGTCCCGCACCTGGATGAGGATGCTGCCACAATGGCGGTGGAGGCTGCGAGAAGGGCTATGCAC
>JBDRJJ010000097.1:0-6035 GCA_043815135.1 Microcaldota archaeon
CCTAGTCTTCCCTGCTTTCCCTTTCTTGGAAGCCGGCTCGGATATTGGCATCCCAACACGGGAGTATGTTACGACTTCCCCGCTGACAGACCTCACATATCCGAACCTGCTCAGGAACAACTCGAAAACCGTTAGGCTGACCCAGATTGAGAAGGCGCTTAGCGCTATCACGTATATGATGGATGAACCAAAAACAAACGCGCTTGGGAGCGAGTAGACGCCAACGCTTACCCCTGTCCAGAAGTGGGATAGCGACGCTGCGTATAAGAATAACGAGGATACGATGGATGCCTTTATGACCTCTTCCTTGAGCTTTGATTTTTCAGTGATTTTAAAAATGAAATAAACGGTTGCACTTGAAGCTGCAAAAACGAGGACCCCCGAGAGGAACGTGTAGTGGCTCGGAAGGTTAAGGAAAAGGAGGGCGAGAGCCCCTGCGATAAAAGCCTGGCCGGAGGTCTCGCTGTCAGAATAGGTGATGAGCGCCACAAGGCCGTTTAAGACTGCGAGGCCGAAGAGGATGACAATGGCGGGTTCTGCGCCGCCCTGAGAAACAACGAGCTCTCGTGCGATTATCCAGTAGCTGAGAGTCCCTATGAGGAAGTAGCATGTTGGTTTCAGGTAAGATTCTTTTAAGGGCCGTATGATGAAGGTGGTTATCGCTATGAGGATGAAAATAACAATGTACATTGCCGGGTTGAGCCGCATTGTAAAGGAGGAGAGAAACACAAACAGGAGGCAGTAACCTAAGACCAAATAGGGATTCCGGATGAAATCCATCTTCTCCATACTGGAGTGTTGGACTTTTGCGTTTAAAAATCTTGCGCGCGCACTTATGCCTTTCCGGCGCTTCAACCAGCAATTTCGCGTGTTATTACGAACATCTTTCCTTGAAACCTCACTAGAAAGCTCCTCTTTCTCGCTCCACTAATGTTTATATTCCCCAGGCGGGATATCAACAGCATGGCTTATGAGATAGAGGTGACTGGAGTCGTGCAGGGGGTTGGCTTCAGGCCCTTCATTTACAGGACTGCAAATGCTCTTGGGATTAGGGGAACCGTACAGAATATGGGGCAGGGGGTCCGCATAAGCGTTCATTGCAGTGAGAAACAGCTTTCCATACTGGTTGATGCCATAAGGAAACCCCCTCCGCCACTTGCCCGAGTCGATGACGTTCACATCAAGAGGACTAGCTCAAAAGCGCCTAAAGGTTTCAGAATCATAGTTTCAAGGTCGTCATCAGATGTGCCGGAAGTGTCCCCTGATATCGCAGTGTGCAATGCTTGCCTTTCTGAGATGAAGGACAAGAAAAACAGGAGATGCATGCATCCGTTCATAAACTGCACTGACTGCGGACCGAGGTTCAGTCTGATAAATGACTCGCCGTATGACCGGGTTAACACGAGCATGAACGTCTTCGTAATGTGCCAAGAATGCAGGAGCGAGTACGAAAATCCAAGCAACAGGAGATTCCATGCTCAGCCAATTTCCTGCAATGATTGCGGGCCCAGATACTCACTCGTGACTTTTGAGGGCAAGCCTTTTTCCAATCCGATAGAAGCTGCGGGCAAGTTCCTTCGCTCGGGCTCGATAGTTGCAGTCAGGGGGATAGGCGGGTTCCATCTGGCCTGCGATGCAAAAAGGGAGAAAGTGGTCATGAGATTGAGACATTCAAAGGGGAGAGAAACAAAGCCTTTCGCACTTATGGCAAGGGACCTTTCGGCTGCAAAGGAAATCGCAAGAATTTCTCCTGTTGAGGAAAAAGAGCTCACATCAGCCAGAAGGCCGATTTTAGTCATGAAAACAAAGAAAAAACTATCCAGATGGATTGCGCCGAACCTCGACAGTATCGGGATTATGCTTCCCTACGCGCCAATCCACCACCTTCTTTTCAAGCACTCCGGGCTCAAGCTTCTCGTAATGACGAGCGGGAACGTTCAGGAGGAGCCGATAATAACTAAGAATGACGTTGCCCTCTTGAAGCTTCGGGGACTCGCCGACTACGCGCTCCTGCATGACAGGGAGATAGTTTCGAACTGTGATGATTCTATTATGAAGATTTCGAACGGAAGGCCCCCAGGGGTAATGCGCTATTCAAGGGGGATGGCCCCTGGTTCGGTTCCAATAAAGACGAAACAATGCATCGCGGGGGTTGGGGGGGAACTCGGAGTGAATTTCTGCATCGCAAAGGGAGGACGGGCGTATCTCTCACAGTTCCTTGGGGACGTGAAAAGTTATGATACGTTCCTTAACTTCAAGGAAAATTTTGCAAGGACAACAAGATGGCTTAAGTGCAAGCCAGAGATAGTTGCGTCAGACCTGCATCCGAGCTTTTTCACAACAAGGTTCGCAGAAGGGGGGGAAGTCCCCCACGTCATGGTGCAGCACCATGTGGCACATATGTACTCTGTGATGGCTGAGCACGGCCTCGAAGAGTCGATTGGGGTAATGCTTGATGGATTCGGATACGGGTCCGATGGAACTGCTTGGGGAGGAGAGCTATTGCACTCGAATGGAACTAGGTTGGGACGGCTCGAGAATTTCGAGCTGATTGGGGGGGATACTGGGGGCAGGTTCCCGTATAGGCTGCTTTATGCGATTCTCAGAAAACAGATGGACGCCAACACGGCGGAGCGCGCATTGAAGAAACTCGGGATGCCAGTCTCGATACTTGGGAGGCAGTATGAGAGGAGAATCAACTGCGTAATTTCGAGCTCTGTTGGGAGGGCGCTCGATGCTGCTGCGTATCTCTTCTGCGGATGCGAGGAGAGGACGTATGAGGGGGAGCCTGCGATGAGGCTTGAGGCGAATGCTGCCCCAAGCCCAACGAACCCGAAGCCGGAAATAGAGGAAGAGAACGGTTTCCGGGTCCTGAACATTTCCAAATTCTTTGTGAAACTCTTGAAAGAGAAGAACAAGCGGAAGGGCGCGAGAATGGCCCATGATTACATCGCTCTCGGGTTCGCGAAGATGGCAGAGGAAGCCTGCGAACAAGAGGACTTGAAGGACGTCTGCTTGAGCGGTGGAGTCATGTATAACAGGTACATTCCGGAAACTATTGAAGCGTATTTGAAGAAAAAGGGAATCCGAGTCCACAGGAACACCATCGTTCCTTGCGGGGATGGCGGAATCGCGTTGGGGCAGGCTTATTATGCTTCGATTCATTAGGGTTTGCTTATGAAATTGAGTTTTTTGGGTTGCTGCGGGGAAGTCGGGAGGGCGTCGTTCCTCTTGGAGAACGGGAACGACCACCTTATGGTGGACTGCGGAATGAAGTTTTCCAAAAACGATGAGTACCCGCTCCTGACTAGCGAGGACATTAAGCGGATAAAACACATTGCAATTACCCATGCGCACCTGGACCACGTAGGATTTCTGCCGCATTTCTTCCACGATGGGGGCAAGGCAAAAGTCTACTCGACCAAGCCGACCCGGGACATGATGCAGCTTCTGCTAACGGACTATCACAGGCTCCTGCATATGAGAAAACGCAGCCGCTATTTTGCCATGAAAGACATTGACAACGTGCTGTCCCATATGCAGATACTTGATTATGGTAAGGAGACTAAGCTCGGCTCGATGCGCTTCTCGCTTCACCCAGCTGGACATATACTTGGAAGCTCGATGGTCAGGGTTGCGGGTAAGAAGACAGTATTGTTCACTGGGGATGTGAACAACCGAGGAACTAGGCTTCTTGACCCTGCGGAAGCTGGGATGCATGCCCACACGATGGTGATGGAGAGCACTTATGGGGCGAAAAGCGATGCAATCCCATCAGTGAAAATCGCCTCTGCGGAGCTTGCGAAGAGCGCTAAAAGGACGCTTGAGAAAGGCGGGTTCGTGCTGATTCCTGCTTTTGCTGTTGGGAGAAGCCAGGAAATCCTTTTGACGCTCGAGAGCTACATGCGCTCCGGGGCAATACCGAAAGCCCCGATTTACGTGGATGGGATGATTCTCAAGGCAAACAAGATTTATCGCCAGAACGTGATTTACGCGAGGCGCGAAATCCAGACGAGGATTCTTGTGAATGACGAGGACCCGTTCAAGAGCCCTCTTTTCAAGCAACCTAGGACCAGGCACAAGAAAGAGGTATTCGAGGAGCCTGCAATCATCGTATCAACTTCCGGGATGCTTACCGGGGGGCCGATACTGGGTTACCTGAAAGAACTAGCAGGAGACCACAATAGCCTTCTGATGCTTGTGGGATACCAAGTCGAAGGAACAACCGGAAGAAGCCTTCTGGACGGGGCGAGAAACATCGAAATCGATGGGGAGGAGCTCGACATCAGGCTGAAAGTCGAGAATGTCTCTTTCTCTGCACATAGCGACCATCAGGGGCTTTTGCAGTTTGCGAGCTCCGTGAAGGGACTCAAAAGAATCTTCCTGGTCCACGGGGAATCGAAGAAGCAGGAGGAGCTTGCAGAAGCGCTCAGGAGATATGAAGTCATAATACCGAAGAACGGGGAGCAGTATCAGTTGTAGGTGGTTGTACGCCCGAGGACAAACTTAGGATTTCCGTTGAGTCTATCGCTGACATCTATTCAAAATTCGATGACAGGCCAACTTCTGAAAGGAGTTTTTCCAGGAGCTTCCTATACGAGCTTATGCTCAAGGCAGAGGAGGCCCGCGAATTCGAGGAAATGGAGATTAAAGTAAAGAAAAAAGCGAGCAAGGCTGAACTCGAGGGCGCAAAGCAAAGGATTACAGCACACTTTTCCGAATTAGAACGCTCTGTAAAGAGGAAGAGATGGGCGAACAGGTTCCAAGGAACTGCATATGTCGCTCTGGGGGGCCTTCTTTTAACTGCGTATGTGAAAATGTACTCAGTTGGGGGCGACCTCTTCAGCGCCATGCTCTTGCCTGCTGGATGGCTCTCTTTATTCTTGGGGGCTGAGTTTGTGATGGCCGATTGGCGGCTCAAGCCAGAGCATAATGCCCTTAAGAAGATGAAGGATGCTTACTGCGAACTCTCGAACTAGTAGAATTAATAAATTCTATACCGATATTATGGTAAGGGTGTGAATTACCTACCCGTGGTAAGATGAGGATCGGCTTTATTGCATGTTTTGCCATTGCTTACATTGCATGGATATTCTTCAACATGAATGCTGGCCAGAATACGCTTATTCTCGGGGTGCCGGTTGCCCTCATCGCTGCCTCAGTTTCTTCACGCTTCCTTCTCAGGGATCTTCAGCCGAAGCATCTTTCCCCTCTGAGACTAGTCTCTTTCGCAATTTATGCAGCAGATTTCGCTATTGCACTTGTGAAAGCCAACATTTTCATGATGGGAATCATAATGAACCCAAACTCCGAGCTTAAGCCTGCGGTCCTGAGGCTTCCATTGCGAACGAACTCGGAGTTCGTGACTGCCGGGGTCTCAAATTCAATCACGCTGACACCTGGAACTTTGACAATCGATGCAGAAGACGGTTTCCTCTATGTGCACTGGATTGTTGCAAGCGAACTCGAGAGCGTGAAGGCAAAAGAAGGGATAGTCGGTAATTTCGAGTCTAACCTGAAAGGGGTATTCGAGGCGTGAAACCATGCAAATATACGGAGCTGTTTCATTGGTCCTTTTGGGACTGTGCATCCCATTATGCTACAGGGTGTTCAGGGGCCCGACAGTCGCAGACAGGGTTCTTGCAACAGATGCCATCGGAGTTCTCATTGCAAACGCACTTGGGTTGCTCTCAGTCGAGTTCGGAAGGTCGATTTACCTTGATGTCGCAATCGTTGTGGCAGCACTAGGTTTCATTGGAACTGTCGCCATATCGAAAGTTCTTGAGGGTGGAAAGCTTTGATATATGAGCTCTCAGTGATTTCGCTCCTGATTGGAGTTGCACTTTGCATAATAAGCGTCATAGGCGTGCTTCGGATGCCCGACTTCATGAGCAGGTTCCATTCGAGCACGATATTGGTGACCCTAGGGACGCTTTTCCTGCTCATCCCAGTTGCACTTTTCTCGGTACAAAGTAACGATCTTGGTTATGCGAGGTCCGCATTAATCCTCCTGGCAGTCACCTGGGTTGCGGGTG